>JAJRQP010000236.1 GCA_024280195.1 Bacteroidota bacterium
AAAATTGGCTGGCCTTATCATAATCTCCAGTTCCGAGTTCGTAAAATAAACCTTTCGACTCCAAAGCAATTGCTTCGCCAAGTGGGTATTTATTCTCTTGAGAAAAAACCTGTGATTTTTCTGCATAAATTAGTGCACTATCGTTTCCTTCTAGAGTATATTCCCAAGCAAGATCGGCGTATGCTTGAACTTTATCTTCAACATCCTTTGTCGATAAAATTGTTTGCATCAACCTTTCTTTCTCTGACTCTTGAGAGAGGAGGAAAGTTGGAAGAAGTAATATAAGAAATAGGTTTCTCAATAGTTTTGATTTTTCTTAGAGATATTTCTCTTATTAAAAGTAATAAAAAACGGCAACTCTCTATAAAATATCATATCGAATTACCGTTCCGTACTACTACACATTATTCTTTAATTAGTTTTATAACCTTCGTCAAATTATCAGTATTAATTTCTACAAAGTAAATACCTGCTTTCTCTTGTAAGAGAAAAGTATAGGAGGAAGAATCTTTAACCTCATCAATATGAACCAATTGACCTTGAATATTTCTCACTTTAACCAATGCTGACTTAAAATCTCCGAAGTTTATTGACACAAGACCTTTACTTGGATTAGGATGGATGGTGAAATCCAATATCGATATAAAATTAACCGTTCTTAATTCACTGTATTGAAAATGTCCATCATAATCAGTTTGTTTTAATCGATAATAATTCACGCCTTGATTTGGAAATCTATCTAAGCCAGAATAACTTACTAGTTCTGTTGAATTTCCGACTCCATTAACTTGCTCAACAAACCTCCAATCAACACCATCAATGGAGCTTTCAATTGTAAAGAAATCATTCTCAACTTCAGATACTGTTTGCCAATAAATTGCAACCATATCATTCTTTATTTCAACTTTAAAATTGATTAATTCAACAGGCAATGGAACTCCAATACCAGATGTCCACCAAGGATATAAATGATCATTTACATCACCAACACAGTCAACCATATATCCTGAGCCACCCCCTCCGTTATAGATGCTTTGCCCATAATTAATGATGGGTAACAATAGTATCAATATTAACTTTATCATTTTCATAACTTATGGACTTTGCCTTACACCTCTACCTCCCATAAATGAAATGTTTCCACCATAAGCAGCCTCATTAATTGCACCTCCTTCTCTTTCAGAAACTTTCATGAGAACTGGAGAATGAACAAACGAACCTCCAAGATTTGCAATTGGGCCACTAAATGAAGGCCACCCAACAGCATTAGAATTACCGGCAGCATCTAAAACACCATCCCCTAACTGCCCCGAAAAAGATCTTGTAGCTGGAGCCCCAACACTAATGCATTGCTCCAAAAGGTTCCCTCCAAGTTCCATAATTCCATAGTAGGAACTGCCTGAAGTAACTCTGCCTAAATTTAATATATTAGACGCGAAAATCCCACTTCTAACTGGTCCAGTAGTATTTGACAACGCATTTACAAAGTTTGCATTCCCACTACTAATGTCATAATTAACACTTATCTCTTCATTCGGAAGGTCTAGATTTACAACAGTATATGGAGAAGTAGCAAGACTTGCATTACCCCAAGGGTACTCATCAGGAACAGGAAGAACGCCTCCCCTACACGCCTTTACAAACTCCAATTCAGACATTGGTCTCAATGCTGCCCAATCCAAATAAGCATAAAGTCCTCTACTACTTAGATAATTGCAGGCTAAATCTGGAGAACTTGATTGATAAATACCACTTCCAACAGCAGTGATATTATACCTATTAGCTAATGCTCCAGTATAAATATAAATTGGAAGTTGAGAATTCGTTTTACTTATGAAATCAGCATATTGTCCTTGCGATATTTCATATTTCATGCAGTAAAAAGCATCATATCCTTTTGGAAACACCCCTGGAATTGGCCCAGACTGGTCTCCTGCAAAACCTGTTGTATTGTAATACAAATTCCCCGCTACTGTTCCAACTGTGATCGCTGACTCACTCGTAACTTGATAAAGAGCATTTATACTAGGATATTGATAAAACGAAACGACTTCTGTTCCACCACTACCTAAATAATAACTTCCACTAGGAACATACACCATCTCTATTGCTTCGACGCAAACATCCACCAAATTAGTATCTAATAAACCATCTATTCCATAATTCCACCTTAACTGCACATCAGTATATGTTACAGTCCCCTGAACCATGTCTGCGTCCCTATAAATAAAGACACCATAAGAAGTCCCAGCTCCATTATCGTTGGCGCTCTCAATTATCGAATTGGCAGGAACAGTGTGTCCATCCCCTGATCCAGAACCATCAACCCAGTTTAAAGAAGCATGTTGCCAAACTAAAGAAGTACCCATCGCAGAAACATCATGAGAACGAAACTTCACAAAGACCCAAGCTGCATCCCAATTAGAAGGACCAGAACTTACACGCCAAGAGTTCTCCCAAGACAAGTCAAATTCAATCATCGTGAAATTTTGCGTGGTGTTTTGAGTAGTTAATCGAATATTACTAACCGTAATATTATTGGCAACAGAAATGTTCCCAATAAGAATAGTGAATAAGATGAATAGTAACCTCATTGTGATTCAGTTATGTTTCTCATTCAAAAGTACAACGAAAGTTATAAGAACCCCTCTATGAATTCATAGAGAAAACAAAAAAAGATGCTCAATTGAACATCTTTTTTATACTTGGAGAGGCAACTAAACTAGTTATTGATTGATAACTAGTTTCTTGCTGATAATTTTTTCTTCTGTCTGAATTCTCACAAAATACACTCCATTTGCTATATCCTCAACGTCTACAACATCAGTTGTGATTTCTCTTACCAATTTACCGTTCATAGAAACAATAGATACGTGAGACCCATCCGGTGTACTATATACTGAGAAAGATCCTGAAGTTGGATTTGGAAAAATAATTACATCATCCCCTCCATTAAATTTAACCACTCGAATTTGGCTGTATTCAAACTCTCCATTAAAGTCAAACTGCTTTAGTCGATAGTAAGAAACACCATCATAAGGAGAATAGTCAATCATTGAATAATTTTCTGTCTGTTGCGAATTTCCAACACCATCGATCGTGCCTACGTATTCAAAGTTAACGACATCAACAGACCTTTCTACTTCAAAATAATCGTTATTAATCTCTGAAACAGTTGTCCAGTCAAGTAAGACTGTTCTTTTGTAAGGAGAAGCGTCAAAGTTTAATAATTCCACAGGAAGAGGATTGGGGCAATTCCCGTATTGTACAAAAAAACCATTCTCCTTTGTACCTGTTGATGTAAAACTACCACCAGCATTATTTGGATCAAAATCTTCTGTTATAGAACGTGCCATATATCCATAACCATACACAGCACAATTCGCAGCATTATCATCAAACTTAACTGCTTGAGTGTAGTTCAAGTTTGCAGTAATACTAGCATTTCCAATCACATTACACCAACTATAAACAAAAGCCGTATCATAAACACCGATAAACGCATACCTACTTCCATTTGCACCTTTAACTTGGGCACCTCCAGTTCCTTCAGGATTGTAATCTGCTGCGCCATACATCGCTCCGCCAATTACTAATTCCCCAGAAGTATTGACATCAATACCATAACCGCTTTCCCCAAATGAAGAACTGCCCATCTTATAAGACCAAACTCTAGTTCCCGCGGAGCTATACTTTGCAAAGAATGCATCGTGAGAACCTACAGCAGTCATATTAAAAGTACCAGCAGTTGGATCGTAATCTGCAGTACCTTGTAATGTTCCCGAAACATATAATGCACCTGCACCATCTACATCAATTGAACGCACCCAATTAGGACTTGTACTCGCCGCAATGTTCTTTACCCACTGAAGCGTTCCCAAAAGATTATACTTCGCAATAAAACCATCATCCGTTGCATCAACGTTTAAGGTTGTACCTGAAAAATTAGGATCAGACCCCGACGAATTCTCACCTATACCTCCTGCCATATAGACGAAAGAATTTGCTCTATCAACAACCAATGCTCCTCCTGAATTATCAGAGCTATTCAATACATTTACTCGCCATTGAAAATTACAATCCGCATCGTATTTAACCAAATATAGATGAACTTTACTTGCAATTCCATTTGCGCTTGCTGCTGTTCCAGATTTAATATCAAAATCTACAGGTGTAGAACCATTAGCAACCTTACCTGTCACATAAATATTACCTGAGGCATCTACATCTATTCCAGAAGGCAGGTCCGAACCTGCTGTTCCTGCGCCAACATAAGTCCAAACTAAACTCCCATTACTTGAATTATATTTAGAAACAAAAAAATCAGTATTCGAAGATTGGCTCGTGTAAAAAAGCGTCCCTGCGCCTGGATCAAAGTCCATTCCTGAACCAGTTGCATGTTTAAAACTTCCAACAACATATAAAAAACCAGCATTCTCAACCATTGCTAAAGGGCTATACCCTGAAGTGCTGTTTGGAGTTCCAAAATATGTCAACCATTGTTGCGCTCCAGAATTATTATATTTCGCAAGGAAACCATTTTGCTCATCAGAGGTTGCAGGAATTAATGTTCCAAATTTCACTCCTTGTGTGCTTCCGTTAGATGCAACTTGCTCATCGTATGAACCTCCAATAAAAATATTTCCTGTAGAAGACAAAGTCATTGAATGAACATCGATATCATCATCAACATTATTGATTTGTTCTAACCAATTTAAACCCTGTCCATTCACCATTAAAGGACAAATTAATATTATCAAAAAGTAAAATAGTTTAATCATAGCTCTTGTAAAAATAAACTATCACAAACGAAAGAAACAACATCTAAAGACAACATGTAAAATATTATTTGTCTTCTAACAAATAGAATTAAGTAATTAATCCTTATATTTAAAGAATTAATTAACAGTAAAGTTTTTTTCCAATGAATGATGCAGAAGAATTAATTTCAAAAATGAGTAAGAATGAAAAAAGATATTTCAAGCTCAACAACTCCAATCAAAACGAAGAAATTCAAACCATTATTTTATTTGATTTTTTCAATAAATCATACCGTAAAGCAGACATTAGTTCTCTGAAAATAAATCAAAATAACATCAATTATTTGAACCATATTTTATACGACCAACTACTTGCTAGTTTAAATTCATATAACAAAAACAAGGTTCTATCCATCAAATTATTAAACACACTAACAAATGTTAAGACGTTAATTACTAAAGGGTTATTCTCTCAAGCCATCAAGCAGGTTAGAAAAGGAAAAAAACTCTGCACTGAATTAGATGATTCACTTACAATGCTTCAGTTTATTTCTTTTGAAAAAGAAATAAATAAAGAACTTTTTAAAGAAACCGAATTCTTGGAACAAATTCAAGAAAGTTACTATCGAGAAACTCGATTAATTGATAACCTTTCACAAGAATTTTCATTTAGACAAAAAGAACTCTTTACAACATTCATAGCAAGAACTCTTGGGTTTGAAAAATCGGATGCAGCTAAAATTCAATACAATGAAATAAAATTATTTCTTTCTCACAACAACTACGAAGACTGTAAAACATTCAATTCTAAAAGAATGCACTTATACATCGAAGCTTTGTTTGAGGTTTACAACAAAAATTATGCAGTTGCCCTAGAAAAACAAGAAGAGATTATCACTTTATTTGAAAAAAAACCGAAAATTTTAAGCAATGACCTCACAACTTATCTTGGATCCATATACAACGCTTGCGTAACAAATTTATACTTAAAACAATTTGAACAAGTTCAAGAAAAATTCAATAAAATGAATGATTTCCGAAGCAAATCTAACATTAGAATTCTCGACCTTAAATTATTTAACTACCTAGGGATGGAAATTGCTTTGCAAAATAGTATTGGTCAATTCCAAAAAACAAATGATTTTGAGGTTCTCGTAAAATCAGGTATGCAGCGATTTTCAAAAGAAATTCATATCACAGCGAAGTTATTTACCTTTTTTCAACTTGGACTGGCTTATTTCGGAGAAGGTAATTATTTACTAGCAAAGAACAGACTCAACAAAGTTATTTATGATGAACATGCAACATCTTTCCCACGCATAATCGCTCAGTCTCATTTACTTTCTTTGTTCATTCTGTTTGAAAAAAAGAATTACGACAAACTCAAAAATCAAGCTACTTTAATTCTCCAAGAAGAAATAAAAACGATTGTGAAGTATCCCAAGCTTCATCTATTCTTTGATTATTTTTCTACCTCAGAAAATTTTCAAAATGAACCTAACCTTAAACGGCTTCTATCAAAACTAGATAAGCAACTGGCAAAAGAAAAAAGTGAAGAAATAATTACAGATATACATTTAAGAACTTGGGTTCTAGCTAAGATAAACAATACGAGTTATGCGAATCAATTAAAAACGGAAAAATAGATCAATCTTCCTCAAACTCATACACCAACTCCGATAAATTATCTTGAGA
>JAJRQP010000237.1 GCA_024280195.1 Bacteroidota bacterium
CGAAGGCGTTGCGGGTGTTGAAGAAATTGATACAGTAATGAAACTCGGTATGGCGCATCCAATGGGTCCTTTGCAATTAGCAGATTTTATTGGTTTAGATGTTTGTTTGGCAATTATGAATGTACTTTACGAAGGTTTAGGCAATTCTAAATATGCTCCTTGTCCGTTGTTAGTGAATATGGTCATGGCTGGAAAACTTGGGGTGAAGTCCAAAGAAGGGTTTTATTCTTGGGGACATGGAACCAAAGAATTGATTGTTGCTGATAATTTTAAGAAGTAATCAATCATATTAAAATGGCTAGTTGAAATGTTAGCCATTTTTAATTCAACGTAATCTGCATTTCTTGATGTTACTAAAATACCTATTCTTTATCATATTAACTGGAATCTTATACTCTTGCAGCCAATCTTTCAATGAAAGAAAAGCTACACAAACAATTAACAACAAAAGTTATATTAATCCAAAAGGATCATACAAGTATCAAGGAGAGATAACAATAAAAAATGGAGATACATACGGCTATTTTGGAAATATTAATATCCAACAACTAACTAAAAATAAAATTGCTGTTTCATTTTTCATTTGCAAAGGAGCTCCTAGTTACAATAGTGGAAGTTTTGTCGACACTTTTATGTATGCCAATAATTACTTCGAATACTTAGGAGTAAATGATTCGTCCTGCCTTATTTCATTTAAAGTAACAAAATTAGGAATTACTGTAAATGAAAATACAAGTGATTTTAATTTTGGATGTGACTTTGGACATGGAGTTGTTGCAAATGGCTTTTTTGAAAAAACTTCAAATCGTACACCTGAAATAAAAAACCAATTAATTCACTAAGGAAACTTCGGATATTTAGAAAAATCTCTTTTTCTCTTTTCTAAGAAGGCGTTTCTCCCCTCCTCTGCTTCATCCGTTCCGTAAGCCAATCGTGTAGCTTCACCAGCATACACTTGTTGACCTACTAAACCATCATCTATCAGGTTAAACCCAAACTTTAGCATCTTAATTGCCGTTGGACTTTTCGTCATTATTTCTTGTGACCAATCGTAGGCAGTTTGTTCTAGTTCATCGTGAGGAACAACCTTATTAATCATTCCCATATCAAATGCTTCTTGTGCAGAATAATTAAAACCTAAAAAGAAAATTTCTCTTGCTCGTTTTTGCCCAATTTGTCTTGCAAGATATGCAGAACCAAATCCGCCGTCAAAACTGGCAACATCTGCATCTGTTTGCTTAAAAATGGCATGTTCTTTAGAAGCCAAAGTTAAGTCGCAAACGACGTGTAGAGAATGTCCTCCACCAACAGCCCAACCTGGAACTACAGCAATGACGACTTTATTCATGAAACGAATTTGACGTTGAACATCGAGGATGTTAAACTTATTAACTCCATCTAATCCTTGGTAGCCTCTTTTTGCTCTTACTCTCTGGTCTCCTCCGGAACAAAATGCCCAACCTCCATCTTTCTTGGAAGGTCCTTCTCCAGTAATGAGAACAACTCCTATCTCTTGACTTTCATGAGAAATAATCAATGCATCCAATAATTCGTCAACGGTCTTTGGACGAAAAGCATTTCTAACTTCTGGGCGATTAAATGCAATTCTAGCTACTCCATCAGCTTGTTTAAAAGTGATATCCTCGTATTCCTTTACTGTTGACCAATTGATTGTGCTCATACTATCCAATTTTTAGTGTAAAAATAATGTTACTTTCTTGAAAGCTACAATAAAGAACTTATTTTTATGTTTCTATCGCAACAACTTTAACATAATACTTATTTTTACTCGATAATATTGTAAAATGAAGATGAAAGATTTTATCCGGTCTATTACCCCCAATTTCTTATTAGAAATAAACCGTGAACGGAAAAAAAAAATAGTCAATCAACATTTACAGGCTCAAAAAGAAAAAGGAAATATTCTTACCGAAGAAAAAATCACGAACGACCTAAAGAATTGTGGGATTTCGGAAGGAGATACTGTCTTGATTCATGCAAGCATGAGTAGAATTGGCTTCTTAGAGAATGGCCCTACTACTTTTGTGAATGCATTGTTAAAACTAGTTGGAGAAAATGGAAACATCTTAATGCCAACCTCTCCGAATGCAAAATTGCAACTTGATTACATCCGAGAGAACCCTGTGTTTGATGTGTTAAACTCCCCATCTAAACTAGGAGTAATCAGCGAATACTTTAGAACATTCCCTGGAATTAAAAGAAGTTTAAACGCAACAGAACCCGTATGTGCATTTGGAAAGAATGCCGATTATTTAACAGAAGGACATTTTGGAGAAATCACTCCGTATACATCTAATTCTCCTTTTGCACGAATAACAGAATTTGACGGAAAAATTTTATACATCGGTGTTACATTGGATAATGCTGGAACAAATTTGCACACGCTTGAAGATGCCGTAGAATTTGAATACCCTGTCTATTATTCTGATATTTTTGAAGTTGAAATTATTGATTATAAAGGAGAAAAGCATCTCGCAAAGACGAAAGTACACAACCCAGAATGGTCAAAAAAACGAAAGTGTGATTTGCTTTTACCTATGTTTCAAGAAAAAGGCGTTTACACAGAATCTAAAATTGGTTCAGCTAGAACCTTAGTATTTGATGCTAAAAAAATGCTTAACGTCATGAAAGATGAATACTTAGCAAATGGTGTTACGATGTATCATCCGAATGGCAAGAGTTAATTCAAAAAGATTAAATTAGCGCAGAATTACACAAGATGGAGAAAAAGAACGTATTAATAATTGGTGCATCAGGAGGATTAGGAATCCACATTGCAAAATTTTACAACGAACAAGGTTTTAACCTTGCTTTACATTATAACGACAACGTTGATTCTTTACAAGAAAACTTTAAGGTAAATAAGCAAGTTCATTTTTTTCAAGCGGACATTCTTTCTGAAGAAGCAATTAAAAGTATGATTGATAAGGTTCATTCTAAGCTAGGGAAAATCGATATTCTTATTAATGCAGCAGGTGTATCCACATCTTCAGTTGCATGGAAAACTGAAATCAATGATTGGGACAAGACAATTGGAATTAACCTAACAGGACCATTTTTATGCATCAAGCATGTTTTACCAATCATGCGAGAGAATAATTACGGGAGAATAATAAACATCTCGTCAGTTGTTGCTCAAAGTGGAGTAATCGGAACGGCGGCGTATGCTGCATCAAAGGCTGGACTAATCGGCATGGTTAAAACGATAGCGAAAGAAGTTTCTAATAAGAATATCACTGTGAACAACATCGCATTAGGTTATTTCAATGCTGGAATGATTAATCAAGTGCCTGAAGAATTGCAAGTTGCTATAAAGGAAAGTATTCCTAAGAAAGCATTTGGAGAAATGAAAGAATTAACGAATTGTATTTCTTATTTGACGAGTGAGAATTCGGAATATTTGACAGGACAGACGATAAATCTTAATGGCGGGATGTATGCTTAAGATAACGTCTGTTAAGATTATGGATTGTGATACCCATGATTTGTTAGAATTATGAATTATGAAGTAGTAACTCTGTGAACCTCTGTTATTCCCTGTACAATAATGAAAAATAGTTTCTCTGCAAAACCCAAAGCTATGCTCCAAAACTTCAAAATAGCACGCAGATGACGCTGATTGAAGTGGAAAGTTCTTTTAAAGGATGAATTGTCTAACACTCTAAGAGCGCAGCGTTTCTAAAACTCCAACCATCATTGCGCAATAAACGTATATGTAATTCTCCCTTCTTGAATCTTTGAATTAGCAAAATTGAACCTAGATTTCTTTGCGTAAGCAACTGCTTGTTGAATCATGCAAGAATTAGCTCCACGGCTTTGACTAGCATCGTAAGTTGCAGAAGAAACATTTCCATTTTGATTGACTTTTATCAGTACAGTTACCACTCCAGACGAACCATATCCACACGTATAACCTGGATTTCTAACATACCAATTGTTATTTTGATGAGGATTGCGATTTTCTAAAACCCAATCTACCATTACATTTCCAGCGTATGCAGTGCTTCCTGTTTCTTGCTTTGCTGGTCTGTTTTCATTCTTTGCTGGTCTGTTTTCATTCTTTGCTTGTGCAGCCTGCTCCTTTTGACGTTGCGACATTTCTTCTCTAATCTCTGCACGTGTCTTCTCCCCTCCTGCTTCTTCGTACATTTCTTGCTCCAATTTCTTGTATTCATCCATTACAGATTCATCAGAAGCATTCTCGTAATATTCTTCGTAAGATTTTTCTCGAGAATCATTGGCATCTCTTGCCATGTTTTTTACATCTTGAAATTGATCGCTAGGCAACATGATATTCTCAGGCTTCAATCTTATTTCTTCTTTGGGAATTTCGATATAAGAGCCATCATAAAAAGGATCATAAGGCACATCATATTGAAAAGATTGCAGTTGTAAGTACATGAAAATAAAGATGTAAGTTCCTAAGGATGCAAGCAACCCGAACTTATACTTATCCAACATGTCTAAAAAATTACTCACTTTCTTCTTGTAATTTGACCAATTGTTTTTTCTCTAAATCGTAATATTCAATAGAGAGTTCTCCCATTAAAGATACAAAACGTTCATTTAACACACTTATTCTCTTGTACGATAAAGGAATAACTAAAGTTGCATCAACAAATAAGCCGTAATTTTCTCCATCAAAAACACTAAACGAATTATCAACTATATACTGAACTGACTTATATGAATTGGGAATCAAAACCATTCCATCCATATTGACAACTCCCATTGAATCTTCCAACTTTGTAATAGCAAAACGACCATTAACAATATCTAAAGCATCGTATTTTGGAGAAACAAGAACCTTATTCGTTAAGCTTAAAACACCCCAAAACTCTTCTTTTTCGAACGGAATAAATTTTGCCCCAGCACCTAAATTTTCATATTCTATATCCGTCACAATATCTCCAGAAGAATTGATTCTACCATACATACCATTCTTTGCAACAATTGCATAACCATTTACAAAATCTCCTTTCGATTTATAATTTGGATAGGTTTCAAAGAATGCTGCTGCAAATTCTCCTGACTCATTAATATAACTAACGGTATCATTTATTGAAACCAATGAAAGGCCATTGTAAAACTCTCCAATAAAATCAAATTTAGCCGGAATTAAAGTATCTTCCTTTAAAGAAAGGACCCCATATTTATTATCGTCTTTAAAAGACAAAAGTGAATCATTCAACCATTTTAAATTATCGTAATAGCCTTGAATAATGAATTCTGCATCTTTATTAATTACCCCAACTCCCTCTTCTGTTTCGACTATTGCCAGAGTATTGTTAAAATCACTTGCATTGTAATAATCATTAACAATCAGTTGATTCCCATTGTAATCGACATAATTGTATTCTGTATCTGGAGAAAGATAAATTGCACCTTCAGACAAATCACCGATGTCCATGTATTTACACTCCAATAATGTCTTACCTTTTCTATCAATCAATCCAAAATAATCATTTTTCTCTACGATTAAACGCCCATAAGTAATTTTACTAACAGCATCATAAGCTGTAGATATCTGAACCTCTCCCCTTTTATTAAGCAACCCTATTTGATCATTTACGATAAATTCCGCCAACCCCTTATTGAAAGCCCCAATGAACTGGTATTTTTCTTCAATAACCACTGCGCCATTTTCATCCATCAATCCATAAAATCCATTTTTAATGAATGGTAGAAGTTGCTTGTTGAATAGCGCAATATCCGACTCAACCTCATCTAAATTTAATGTTTGTGGGTAGTTGCTTTTAAACGATAGCATTCTAGCTTTAGAATAATCAAACAAGTAAACTTGGTAGAATTCTTCCCATCCTCTTTTGATGAAGGTGTTTTGAGAATTATTGAGCACAAAATCTTGGTAAGCCTCAAAAGTATTTGGAGCGGTTACCATTTTAAAAATGATGCTATCTGCTTCTGTTCTTTGTGGACTTTCTGGATAATTTTCAACAAATTTCTGATAAGACTCCAATGTTCCATCTCCTGTTAGTTCTTGAAATTGTGAATTATGATAATTCTGTTTAGCCAATTCTGCATATTCACTTTCTGGGTACTTCTCTACAAAATTGATGTAAGAGTTTGCATCGTTTTTAGCAACTGCAATAAAGAATGCTAAAGAATCTCTAGAATGAATAGCTTGATTGAATTCATTTGCCCATGGATTTCTATTGATAAAATGCGTGTATCTAGTAACCGTGTTTTCTTGTTTTGCGTTTGAGAATAGTTGAGAACTAATGATTTGCTTTAATGAATCAATTCCAGATTCAGTCCAACCGTAAATTTTCCATTTTTCTTTTTTTCTGTCTTTTGCCAATGCCCACGTAGAATCAGAAATGATAATGTAGCGATAAGCTGAGTCTAAATTAAAAAACGGATTGTCATTGCGAGAATAAATGGTTGCTAAACCGAAGGTTGCAGGAGAAGTGTTGTACTTGACCCCTTTGCTAAAATGTTTTTTGGCTTTGAAATAATCGTACACAACTAGCGCTTTATTTGCCTTCTTAATTCTTGAAGCAAAAGTATTCTGCGCATTTAAAAACAATGCAAAAACGAGGATTAAAAACAACTGAATTTTCTTCACGGTATAAAGATATCTTTTGGTAAGTAGGTTACAAAAATTAAACCGCCTTTTTTCGTTAATTAATTCTCTATTTTTAAGCGATGCTTATCGAGTAGTCCAGCCAAACCTGACGTTGAAAACCGTGCAGACTTCATTTTATTCTTTTCTGGATCAATGCTGTAGTTAGCAGCTGTTGTAAAATCACAAGCCTCCAAATTTGCAGCAAAGAATGAAGATTCCTTTAAGTTACAATTAGAAAAACAACTTCCACTTAGGTTAACCTCATTAAATTCTACTTGAATTAATTCACATGAATTAAATGCAGTTGTTTTAAGGTTCAATCCAAAGAAGCTGGAAAAATTTAAGGTGCAATTCTCAAAAGACATGGACAAAAGAAAAGGATTGCATTCATCAAAGTGCAGTCCCATCATTTTACAAGCATCAAATTTGACGGTTTTAAACGAAGTGTTCTGAATTTTTGCATTACTGAAATCACATTCTAAAAATAGGCATTCAATAAAAGTTGCTGTAGAAAGACTGATAGAGGAAAGGTTGCAATTTTTAAAGGTGCAACTATCGTATTCTCCAATTTGAAATTTCTCTTTAGAAAAATCGATGTTCTCTATTACTTTATCTTCTATGATTCTACTCATTTAGCAAAAATAAAAAAAACCGTTTCAACTGAATGAAACGGTTTTCTAAATATGATAAGTAATTGCTTACTTCTTGCTACGCTTAGCGTAACGAGTATTAAATTTATCAATACGACCTGCAGTATCCACGAATTGTGCAACTCCAGTAAAAAATGGATGTGACTTGTGTGAAATATCCAATTTAATCAATGGATAATCGTTTCCGTCTTCCCACTTAATTGTTTCTGTTGCATCAGCACATGATGGGCAAACAAATGCGTAATCGTTAGTCATGTCTTTAAAAACAACTAATCTGTAATCTTCTGGGTGTATATCTTTTCTCATTACTATTCAATAATATTTCTAATTCTCCTAAATAAGGAGTGCAAAGATAACTATTTATTTTAAAAACTAAATAATTAAATCCATTTTTATTTCATAAAATATTTCTCCGCAAAATACGTTAATTTTGTCGAGAGAATAAAACTTATGAATAAATCAATTATCTATTTCATTTTTACGATTGCTGTTGGGGTTGCTTTGAGCTTCTCTAGTTGTAAAAAGCCTTTGTCTTTTTCTGGAGGCAACTTAGACTTTAGCAGAGACACTATCGTTTTTGACACTGTCTTCACGACAATTGGTTCCGTCACCAAGAAATTTAAGATTTACAACAATTCTAACAAGACACTAAAAATTGATCAAATAGAATTGGTTGGAGGTGCCTCCTCTCCATTTAGAATTAACGTTGATGGTTTAGTTGGAACCCATTTTGCCAATTTAGAAATTAATAAAAACGACAGCCTTTTTGTTTTTGTAGAAGTTACATTGGATCCAAATAACGGAACGAACCCGATGGTGATTGAAGACAGGATACGATTCAATACCAATGGCACAAATCAATTTGTGACACTTGCTGCTTGGGGACAAGATATGTACTTCCACTACTCTTCCTTTTCGGAACAAGTTTTTAACCTAAACGAAGGAACTTGGCCAAACGACAAACCTCACCTTATTTACGGAGCAGCTTACGTTGATTCAGCAAAAACATTGACCATTCAACAAGGAACCGATGTATTCTTGCACAAAGATGCAATACTACACATCTATAAAGGATCATTGAACATTCAAGGAGTCATGGGAAACCCCGTCACTTTCCAAGGCGACCGATTAGAATCCTATTATGATGATGTTCCAGGTCAGTATTACGGCATTTACTTCAACAAAGCTTTACCGAGTTCTATTAACTATGCTGTAATAAAGAATGGTATTGCAGGAATCCACATGTACAGCGAAGACCCTAGCAACACAGGATACACTTTGCAACTTTCAAATTCTGTTCTATTTAACAATTCAACCTATGGTTTCTTTCTATTTCAAGGCGCAAAGGTTCAAGCTGAGAATTGCATCATTGCAAAAAGTGGAATTCATTCTTTAGCAGTAATTGGTGGAGGAGATTTTAACTTCAATCATTGCCATTTAATTGGTTACGGAACAGGTGACAATGTTTCTGCAGCTGTCGGAATAAGTAATTGGTTCAATAATTCACTTCTTGGACAAACAGAGGTTTCAGACATTAATGAAGGAACGATAACGAACTCTGTTATTTATGGCGAAATTGAGAATGAACTGGCGATTGACACTATTTCTGATATTGCTATTACGCTTAATTTTAACTTTCAATACAACTTAATAAAAAGCTCGGTTGTTTTTAGTTCTTCGATATTCTCCAATAATTTATGGAATCAAAATCCTTTAATTAAAGATATTCCGTTAAATGATTACCATTTTTGGTCAACATCGCCAATGAATAATGCAGGATCATTCTCTTTCCCAACAAGTAACGGAAGAGGGCTAGATCAGGTTGTCAGAATGGGTCCTGATATTGGAGCTTATGAATTTCTATAAAAAAAACCCCCGTATCTCGACTTCGCTCGATGATCGGGGCTTTTTTTTGTACTCATCACTTACTTCGTAAACAACATTTCTCTCAATTTTGGCAATGGCCACATTTCATCGTCCACTTGGAGTTCTAATTTATCTGCATGATATCTAATCTCATCAAAGTAAGATCTAACCTTATCACAATAGGCAAAAGCTTTTTCTCTGTTATCAACGATTAAATTTGCAGCTTTTCTATCTTCGACCATTTCGTTGACCAGATCATTAAGCTTATTAATGTGTTTGGAAATAGATTTAACAATGAGCAATTGCGTTTTTGCCATCTTCTTGCCGTCTTTATCGCCCAAAATCTCAATCAAACCTTTGATATTTTGAATCACTTTGTTTTGATACTCGATCGAAGAAGGGATGATGTGATTTTTTGCCAAATCTCCCATTATTCTCGCTTCGATTTGAATTTTCATTACATAATTCTCCAATTCAATTTCGTGGCGAGCTTCTAATTCTACAGAAGTTAGAATCCCCATATCCGCAAACAGTTTCTTGGTTTCTTTCTTTGCCCAAACATCCAATGCTCTTGGTGTATCTTTCAGGTTAGAAAGACCTCTTTTCTTCGCTTCCTTAACCCATTCTTCTCCGTATCCATTTCCTTCAAATCTAATTTTCTTCGATTGGATAATCAATGTTTGCAATTCTTTTAAAATCGCCTCGTCTTTCTTTACTCCTTTTCCAATTCGAGCATCGACAGACTTTTTGAAGTCGATTAACTGTTTTGCAACAATGGTATTCAAAACCATCATTGGATGCCCACAATTTGCAGTCGAACCAACTGCTCTAAACTCGAATTTATTTCCTGTAAAAGCAAAAGGCGACGTTCTGTTTCTATCAGTATTATCTAATAGCAGTTCTGGAATTTTACCAATGTCTAATTTCAATTCTGTTTTAGACTCTGGAGTCATTTTTCCATGTTTGATATTCTTCTCCAAATTATCTAACATTTCGGTCAGTTGAGAACCAATAAAGACAGAAATAATAGCTGGAGGCGCTTCATTTGCTCCTAAACGGTGATCATTTCCTGCAGAAGCAATCGATGCTCTAAGAACATCTGCATTGTCGTTAATTGCCACAATTGTATTCACCAAGAATGTCAAAAATTGCAAGTTCGATTTTGGGTTTTTACCTGGTTGCAAAAGATTGACACCTGTATCTGTGCTCAAACTCCAGTTATTATGTTTTCCTGACCCGTTTAGTCCTGCGAAAGGTTTCTCATGCAGAAGAACTCTAAAATTATGCTTTCTTGCCACCTTCTCCATCACATCCATTAATAACAAGTTGTGATCGTTTGCAATATTCACTTCCTCAAACATTGGAGCGCACTCAAATTGATTAGGAGCAACCTCATTATGTCGAGTAGTAACTGGAATTCCAAGTAAATGTGATTCGTACTCAAATTCTCTCATAAACGCAGTTGCTCGCTCAGGAATAGAACCGAAATAATGGTCGTCTAGCTGTTGACCTTTTGCTGGAGCGTGTCCAAAAACAGCTCTTCCTGTCAGCATAATATCAGGACGCGCGTTGAATAATGCAGAATCCACTAAGAAATATTCTTGTTCCCAACCTAAGGTTGTTCCGACTTTCTTTACATTCTTATCAAAATATTGGCAAACTGCTAATGCAGCATCTTCTACTTTATGCAATGCTTTTAACAAGGGCATTTTATGATCCAACGCTTCGCCTGTATAGGCAATAAATATTGTAGGTATGCAAAGTGTTTTACCAATAACAAATGCAGGAGAAGAAGGATCCCAAGCAGTATAGCCTCTTGCTTCAAATGTATTTCTAATTCCTCCGTTTGGAAAAGAAGATGCATCTGGTTCTTGCTGAACCAAAACATCCCCCTCAAAACGTTCGATTGCTTCGCCTGGGCCGATTGGCTTAAAGAAACCGTCGTGTTTCTCTGCGGTTGTTCCTGTTAATGGCTGAAACCAATGTGTGTAATGTGTTGCACCTTTGGTCACTGCCCAATCTTTCATAGAGGTTGCAACTTGATCTGCTATTTCACGACTTACTTGTGTTCCATTTTCGATAGCGGACTTAACACTTTTGTATGCTTTTTCAGAAAGATATTCTCGCATGATGCGAATGTGAAAGGTGTTTCTTCCAAAATATTCTGAAACACGTTCTCCTGGATCTTCCATGTGTTTTGGTTTTCTGTGAAGAACATCATCTAGTGCATTTAGTCTTAATTGAGCCATTTTCTTGTTTTTTTTCAAAAATTCAAGGTAAAGGTATGAATTTTTAGGGGCGCTTTGGCTGAAAAGTTGTTTTTATTTATTAACTCCCCCTTTGTTTTAAGACCAAAAGTACAGGAAGACAATAAATAGACGTGATGAAATATAGAATGAGGCGGCTAAAATGAGCTCGTAAAACTTGGTTGTCAACACGGCATACAAACTTGGCCTATCGGCAGTTCGTATGCTTAGTTATTAGCATTAGTTATTTCTTCAATTATCAATTCAATTTTATCTGCAAGATTTCCGATTACAATATCTTCTGTTTCAAATAATATTGGTCTTACGCTTATAAAAAATCCTTTGTTATTTGAGTAAGGAACTAAAGTTAAATTTTGTTTTACACACAAACTCTCAATCGATTGTGTGAGTTGTTCAGTTGTTGTCCATTCTTTTTCGTTTGCAATACTTATAGACAACCAAAATGGCGTATCAGCACATTTCTCCCACAAATCTAATTTCAGAGCGAAATTCATTCCTAAATCTTTAGTTGCGAAATATCTGTGATAACCATATCTCTGTGGTGTTTTTACTAAACCTTTTGTTGAAATTCCTTTATTTCGGTTTTTTAATTCATCCACAACTTTGTCTACAATTTCGTAATATGAGTTTATGTTTTTCGGAATTTTTGGTGATAAATCTACGTCTGTTATTGGTTGAAACGAATTTTGGTCAATCGTTTCGCAAAGTCCAATTATTTGGTTTAAATCTGAAAGTAAGTTTATGTTGTTGGTTTGTTCAATTTTAGATTTAATTGAATTTAAAACTTCATTCCAACTTTTTATAAATATGTGTTTGTTTGAAGATTTTATTAATATTCTTAAATTCTCCGTGTCAATTTCTAAATCTTGATTTTCTTCTAAAATTCTGCTTTTTACTTCTTCAAAAACAGTTCTTGTTCTTAAAGTTGGAACGAGAAAAATTAAAACAGTATTATCTTTCAGTCTTTTTAAATAACCATTTGGTTGATTATGAGTTAATGAAGCCCAAAATTTTGCTTCAATTAATAAAACTTCTTTCCCTGTTTCGTCTTTTCCACTAATATCAGGTCTTTCTAAATCTTTCCCAACATTTTGAGTTTGAAAAGATAAATCTGAAAATGTCAAATTAGTATTTACTTTTACTATTTGATTGATAACTTTTCTACTTTCTAAAGATTGTTTTAAAATATAGACTAAACCTTCTGACGCAATATCTTCTTGCGAACCTCTAATTCTGTTATAAAATTGACCTAATAATGATTGCATATTATTCTTTAAAATTTTCTGGTAATCTTCCGTTTTTTTCTCTTTCGTGATAAGTGTCTTCTACAACACAACGATTTATAATATTTTCCATATGCCAATAAGTAAAATCATTGTACTCGAAATATGTTTGTTTCGTTTTGTAGAAGTAACTTTCATAACCAAAATTGTCAATATGATTTGCTAATTCTAAATACAAATCATTATCAACTCTTTCTTGAACAATATATTCGTGAGGCCAAGTTTTGGCATAAGTTTTCGCAAAAATCCATTCTTGCTTTTCTATAAATTCCTTCAGTTTTTCGGTTAGTTCCAATGTTCGTTTTTAATTAATGCTAACGGTTGAATAAGTGCAGTAATGGATTTTAAAGGCATTTATTTTCAAGTTATAAATATAGTAATATTTTTGGAATTTTTACAAAATTCCGAAATAAAAAAGTCTAAAATTTTAAAAATGTTACGGGCATCGTAAAACACAACCAACTTTGAGTTTAGCGATTAGCCATTATTGCATTTATTTTTTGTTGGTGGCAGTATATTGTATCTCTGTAAACCGTTTTATTTCCGTTCGCGTTAGCACTTTTTTTATACTGCTTTTAAAATCTTTCTATAACTTTGGAATGTCTACCTTTGATGTGACGATTTTTTATAGCACATAAATTTATATATTTGAATTATGGCAAAAAAAAAGTACGACAATGAATTTAAGGTTATGATAGTTGCACTATTGCAATCTGGTATTAAGAC
>JAJRQP010000238.1 GCA_024280195.1 Bacteroidota bacterium
ATTGCAGATATTAGTTAAAATTTATCCCTACTTCTTCCCACCAATTCTCAAATCTATCTTATAATAAAAGATTGGCAAGAACCCTAATTGCTGCTTTTCAGTAATTGGTTCTGCGGTTGGATCTGCAAGATTTGGAGCGTAAGCCAAGCTCAATAGATTCTTAGAGTTGAAAATATTCACTAAATCCAATCCAATTTCATGGGTTGTTCTCTTGGCGTTAAATTTCCAATTGATTTTCAAATCTGTTCTAAAATAATCGTAAAACTGTCTGTCATTAAAACCAGCATCTTGGAATATTAAATCATTCTGCGCAGAAGATGCAGCAATGTCAACATAGCCATAGCGTTTTCCTCCTGCACCTGTTATTTTAACACCCAATGAGATAGATTGCTTCTCGTTAATTTTGAATTCTTTACCAGCAAGAAGGTTAGCAATGTATGTTCCGTTATAAGATGTGTTTCTCAAAACCCCATCACTTCCATAATATTTAGAATCATAAACCGTCGCTGAAATCAAGAAGAAGAAAGACTTATCAAAGAACTTCTGTAAAGTGACTTCTAGTCCATAGTTGTAACCAGTACCTGTATTTTGTAATTCTTCTGGGAAGAATCGAGAGAATCCACTTCCCATATTTATCAATGAGAATGAAGAGGGAACAACTGTTACCGGAACATTATACAAGTATTGATAATAAGCCTCTGTTTTTAGGGTTAAACTTTTCTTGAAAGCTTTTTCATAACCGACTCCTGAATGGATACTTCGAGTAAAGTCCATATCCATATTCTCGTATACTTTAGCTCCCGTAATAGGATCTGTTTGGTGATACAAATAAGTGTATTGCGGTTGTGCCTGACTGTGCATCCCGGCTCCAATAGAAATCGCTTGGCCTTTCTTTAAGTTCAACTTCCAACCTAAACGAGGTTCTAAAATACTGTAACTGTTGCTCAAACTGTAATATTGATTGTGAACACCGGCCGTAAAAGCCATGTTCTCCGTAATTCTCCATTTCCACTGAAAGAAAGATTGAATTAATGCTGCTCCGCCTTTATAATCCCATCGGACATCAAATGTATCGTGACTTACAGGTGTGTGTCCTTGCTGTAAAACAGAATCAATCATATTGTACATCAAGTAATCAACGTTCAATCCTACTTTGATTAAATGACGCTTATTCATTTTATGATTGACGCTGAAATATCCAGATGCTTTTGAGGTTGCAAATGTATAGTCTAGCAACTTGTATTTATCCAATAAAGTAATGTTATTGTCAGCATCAATACTTCTTACTAAAAAGTCATGTTGTGCACTTTGTTGCTCATGAGAATAGGCAAATGAGGTCGTAACAAATGTTTTTTCGTTGACGGGTTTTTTGTAGGTTAATCCTCCGACGGCCATTGCAGTTCCAAAATATTGGTCTCGATCACCTTCTCCATACAATTCTTCAGAATATTCCGTTTGATCGGAGATTACGATATCAATATCACTCGCTCCACCAATTGCCCATAAAGAAAGAGAACCTCCGTTTTTCAATCTCCAATCAAATTTGAAAGCCCCATCTCCATATACAGGAACAGCATCTGTCCCAAGACTTATCCCCATCGCACTGAAAAGACTCAGCGTAGAATACCTTCCCATTACCAAATAACTAGAGTTTCCTGATTTACTCATAGGTCCTTCAGCCATTAACTCTGTACCTAAAAAACCAAATTGACCCGTTAATTCATGATGCTGATTGTTTCCTTTTCGCAATTTTAAATCAAATATCCCAGAAGTTGAATTACCGTATTCCGCTGGAAAAGCACTCATAAAGAAGTCCGAATTGCCAAGTATTTTGTTGTTGAGAATGGAAACAGGTCCTCCTGTACTTCCTGCAATGGCAAAATGCGATGGATTTGGAATGTCAATCCCTTCTACTCTCCACACAACTCCTAATGGTGAATTCCCTCGAATAACAATATCATTTCGGGAATCATCTGCTCCACCAACTCCTGCGAAATTAGACGCCATTCTTGCAGGGTCAGAACGCGAGCCAGGATAACGATCTGTCTCTTCTACGCTAAATTGTTGAGCAGAAATTAATGCTAGCTCATTGATTACTTGTCCTTTTTTTCTAGCAGTAACTGTAACCTCTTCTTGTTCTAAAAAACTTTCTTGCAAAGGAATATTGAGAATCGATTCTTTTCCTGAACGTACCTCTATCGTTGTTGATTTAGAATCATAGGTTAAGAATTTTACCGTCAATTCATGTTTACCAACAGGAACGTCTTTGATTGTGAAATCACCGTCAATATTTGTTAATGCTCTGTACTTCGTTGTAGAATCATTGGTGAAAATTTCCACTTTTGCTCCCGTAATTGGGAATTGTGATTCAGAGTCAACTACTTTCCCTCTAACATTCTGCATAGGTTGGGCAAAAGAAAAATTGACCACCAAAAAAAGAAGAATGGATGTTAATGTATTTTTTATCATAAAACGGGTTTATTTCTTGGCGATGTTATAGCTCTTTTTATATTCTTCTATCGTCCAAGGTTTAATATAAACTTTGCTAAAATCAAAGTAATTAAGAGCGTTGAAGTGTAAATTTCTCACATAAGACTGAATGATTTGAATATCACCCGTATACCAAAGAGGAATTATCGCAGGATCTTTTAAAAGCTCGACCTCTGCCTTAGAAAAGTTCTCCATTTGGTCTGAAAGCTTACTAGAATTGATTGCTTTTTTAAAGAATTCATCAAAAAGAAAGTTTTTGTATCGACCTTTATTAATCATTGATGCTTCGTTTGAATCAGCAGGAATTGAACCACTGTAAAAATTCATTAAAAAAGTTTCAGGACTCGGATAATCAGCCGCCCATGCCATTCTAAAAATATCCCCTCTACCATTTGCTCCATCGTCGTTAAGTTGTTCAAAATTAGAACCATCAATGTTGACATTAATGCCAAGTACTTTAAAAATTTGCTTTGAGAATTCATCCGCAACAGCAGAGTGAACATCATTGATACTGTATCTTAAACTAACGGAACCAAAACCTTCTCCATTAGGATATCCTGCTTGCGCAAGTAATTTTTTAGCAAGTTCAGGATCATATTTGTAGCCGAATTCTTTCACTTTTTTGAAATCATACCCTTTTAATGCTCTATTAACAGGAGGAATCAGTCCGTAATACCCCAATTCATAATATTGATTTCTGAGAATATCTCTACCAATCGATTCTCTATCAATTGCATAGTTAAAAGCTTTCCGAACCAATGCATTTTTGAATCGATCATCTCTCATATTGAAGTAATAAAAATGGGATTCTAATAAAGGGTTATTGGCTAAAATTAATTTCGGTGCCTCTGTTTTTGTTGCATTAAAATCTTGAATTTTCCCTTCAATCATTCTCGTAATTCGACTCGTTGGAAGACCTACAATTAAATCAAGTTCTCCATTCTCAAATTCGTCTAATTGTTCCATTTTTCGACTTTGAAAAACAAAAGTTAGTTGATCTAAGTATGGAAGAGCATTTCCATGATCATCTTTCTTATAATACTCTTCGTTTTTTGCTAATATTAATTTAGCAATATCACCAGGCACGTATTTAGAATATATAAACGGACCTGTTCCTATCTTATCTGTTTCGTAGCCTTTATCATACAGTTTCTTAGAGACAACATAAGAACAAACGTTTGATAGTTTGTTTAAAAAATTCTTATCCTCATGTAGCAATTCTATTTTTAAAACATTCTCACTAACACTTAACCCAGAAATTCTCTCGGCCTCTTGATTATAGAATTTATCAGCCCCTTTTAATAATGATTTATAAATCATTGTATAGGAGGCAGGGGCAGAATGATCTTCATTGGGCGTACAAGCTAATTCAAAAGAGAAAATAATGTCTTCCATTGTTAACTCTCTGTCTTCTTCTGTGTTAAAAGCCTTGTGAGGGTGAAACTTAATTCCTTCTCGCATAATAAATTCATACGTTTTTCCGTCCTTACTAACCGACCACTCTGAAGCGATTCTTGGAAGAATTTTCAATGTTTTTTCATCCAGCCCAACTAAACCTTCTGAAATTTGGTAGAGAACAGTCGCAGAATAGTAATCGAGCACTTTTCGAGGTAGGTATGTTGTAGGCTCATTGTCCAGTGCCATTGTGATAGAACCGCCGCTGTATTCAAATTGTTGTTGATTCTTAGTGCACGAAAACAAGAAAAGAAACGAAAAAATTAAAAAGGTAAATTTCATTTATTTATTTTAAAAGTAATATTAGGTCGTTTTGCAATTATAATTTCAGTTATAATGGTTGAAAAAACAAAATCTAATATACTGTAAATCATTCACATTTTACGATTTCTGAAAAAAAAAGTGTCTCAAATGTTTTTTTTTTGAATAAAACGGGTAATTCAACCAAAAACATATTATATTTGTGTGTTATTGGAAGAGATTCGTTTGAACGTAATTTAAAATATTGAGTTCAACCAAACACAAGCTCTTTCTATTATACACTGAAATAAATGAAGAATTTAATTTTATCGGGATTGTTTTTTTTCTTAGCAGCTAGTGCTTTCGGAGCTCTTTCTGTTGAAGGAACTTATCAAGGGAAAAACCTATATGTTCAGAATCCTATGGATGATGAAGGTTTTGGCTATTGCGCCACTAAGGTAACCGTTAACGGAGACATTATGCCTGGTGGAACAAATATGGGGGCCTTTGAGATTGATTTTTCATTATTTAACATAGCTATTGGTGAACCTGTATTTATTGTTGTTGAACACAACGATGGTTGCAAGCCAAAGATTTTAAACCCTGAAGTTTTATTACCAAGATCTACTTACAATGTAGAAAGCATGAATGTTGGTAATGATGGCAAATTGATTTGGTCAACTTCTGGCGAGCAAGGGAAACTACCTTTCATTATTGAACAATATCGTTGGAACAAATGGGTGACGATTGGCGAGGTTCAAGGAAAAGGTAGTGGATCAAAAAGTAACTATGAGTTTGTTGTGACACCGCATTCAGGTGAAAATACAATTAGAATTGCGCAAGTAGATCATTCAGGAACCAAAAGACCTTCGAAAGAGGTTAAATTTACGTCTAGTGTTTCAGTTGTTACTAAGACACCAACGAAAGTTAAAAACGAGATTAAATTTATTTCTGGAGGTAAGTCTGCAGAAACAAGATACGAAATTTATGACGCGTATGGTAACATTGTTAAAAAAGGAGTTGGTTCTTCTGTTAACTGCTCTAATCTTTTAAGAGGTGTTTATTACATCAACTTTGACAATGTCAACGAGAAGTTTATTAAAAACTAAATCAGTTTAATTTTTTCCTATTAATTGATGATTAAGAAAATTGAACATCTAGGCATTGCTGTGGATAGTATTGAAGAATCAATGAAGGTTTACGAAGCTTTATTGGGAACGGAATGCTACAAAGAAGAAGAAGTTATTTCTGAAGGTGTAAAAACCGCTTTTATTCATGTTGGAGATTCCAAAATAGAACTTCTAGAAGCAACCAATAAAGATTCTGCAATTGCAAAATTTTTAGAAAAAGGGAGGCAAGGTTTTCATCACGTAGCATTTGAAGTAGATGATATCGATGAGGAATTGAAACGATTGAAAGGTCTTGGGTTTAGATTAATTCATGAATCGGCAAAAGATGGAGCAGATAACAAACGCATCGCTTTTCTCCATCCAAAATCAACGGAAGGTCTATTGGTAGAATTATGTCAAGAAAAGAGTACTTGAAGATCTGCCATTTTGTCTAAATGAACCGTTTTTAATCCTATTTGCTTAGCACCGCCAATGTGTTGAATAGAATCATCAATAAATAATGTTTTAGAAGGAGTTAATTGATTTTGATTGCAAACAAATTCAAATATTTCTCGATTTGGTTTTCTCATTTTTACTTCGTGAGAATAATAAACGGCATCAAACATTGATTGAATTGATCGTTGAGAAACGTTATCCCATTCTTTATCAGCTACATTAATGTGTAATTCATTGGTGTTACTCAGTAAAAACAATTGGTGTCCTTTTTTTTGAAGAGATTCTATTAAATGAATAGAACTTCGAGGAACATCTTTAATCATAGCATTCCATGCATTGATGACTTGAATTTTAGAAGTCCCTTTTGGTAAAAACTCAAGCAATGAATTAACAAAGTTGCTAGAAGTAATTTGTCCCGTTTCTATATCGTTGAACAAATTTGATTGGGCAGCTTGAGAATACATTTTATCAAAATTAGAAATCCCAAGTGCTTCAAACGCGTCAATCGTTGATTGATAATCGAGATTGATTAACACTCCTCCGTAATCAAAAATAATTGCCTCAATTTCTTTATCTATCATGTTTCAAAGAAAAGAAAAAACTTGTAATAATTCTAATTTACACTATATTCGTTCTTATGAAATTACACATTGATAATAACAGCTTTATTGACACCTCGAAGCCCCTGGATATTTCAATTCCATTGAGGAATTCTGAGGAGAACCCAAAAGCATGGTATGTATCTGCTCCTCGTTTTGAAGCAGTCATGACAGATCAATTTACAGGTTCTGTTAAAAAGGGAGGAAATGTTAATTTTAGAAATGTGTTTTTTAACCCGCATGGACATGGAACACATACAGAATGTTTAGGACATATTACCGAAGAGGTGTTCTCTGTCAACAAAACCTTATCGGAATATTTCTTCCAATCACAACTCATTTCTATTGAGCCTAAAGAACTAGTAAGAGAGAATGGAGAAGTTGATTTAGTGATTTTTCCAGAACAGTTGCCAATAATAAATTCTGCTGTCGAAGCACTAATCATAAGAACAACACCAAATAAGATGAGTAAAAAATCGATGGATTACTCTGCAACAAACCCACCTTATTTAGATGTTCGATGCGTACAAATCCTACTCGATGCTGGAATTAAACATTTATTAATTGACCTTCCTTCGGTTGATCGAGAAAACGACAATGGAGAATTAGCTTTTCATCACGCATTTTGGGAGGTTCCAAAGAATCCAAATTTTGAAAGAACAATTACAGAATTGATTTTTGTTTCGGATGAAATTATAGATGACCACTACGTCTTGAATATTCAGGCGGCACCTTTTGAAAATGATGCAACACCAAGTAGACCCGTTTTATATAAAATAAAAAAGAGCTAATTTCTTAGCTCTTTTTTAAGGTAGTTTTTGTAGTAGTAATACAATAAACTTTTATTTAAAACTTTTTAAAAAATAAGAAATCAGGAATTTTCTTTAAGCTTGTGTTTCCACAGCTTTAAGAATTGAAGTAAATTAAGAACTGTTATACTCTTTAATCAAACTAGAAAATGAAACTGCCTCTCCAAGCAGCGTATTTATTTCTTCAACATCTCAAAGCGAAACTAAAAGAAAGATTCCTGATATTTCTCCTTATTTCTTATTCAAGTATACGGATTATAAATGGTTCACAACTAGCTAAATGAATATTGACTACGTTTGAATGAATATTTCGGTAGTACGATTTATTTTTCGTTTTAAAGATTCTCTAATCTCTTAAAAAACACGTCTCTTTTCGCTGGAGATAAAGGAACTTCAGACCCATCTTTCATGACAACTGCTCCTCCATTTTTTTTATCGTACCGGTCAATGAAGTTCAGGTTAACCAAATGTGATTGCTGAACACGTAAAAAATTATGTCCTGATAAAAGTGTTTCGTATTCTTTCAAGGTTTTAGAAACAAGTATTTTTTTGTTATCAACTAAAAAGAAAGATGTATAGTTTCTATCTGCTTCGCAACGAATAATTTGATCTAGCTCTACAACATGAACACTTTCTTGCGTTTTTAGAACCAATCTTCTTTTCTCGTTCGGTTGAATGTTACTTTGCAGAGCCTCAAACTGAGAATGATCTTCTTTATCATCAATTGCGTCAATTGCTTTTTGTGTGGCAGCTTTTAACTCTGATAAATCAACAGGCTTTAATAGATAATCCAAGGCACTGAATTTAATTGCTTTAATTGCAAACTCCTCGTGTGCAGTAATAAAGACAACTTCAAAGCTCTTATTAGGAATGGAAGCAAGAACATCAAAACCAGTACCGTCAGGCATTTGAATATCCAAAAAAACAATGTCTGGGTTGTGCTTTTCAATTGCAGCAATACCAGATTGCACATTCTCTCCCTCTGGAATTGTTTGGATGTCCATACCAAAAGAATCAATCATTTTAGCGATCAGTTCTCTGGTTCTATTTTCATCATCAATAATCAAGATTTTCTTCATAGTGCTATTTAATTTGTTGTATTAGAATCAACAGAGTAGGGTAACGAAATTAACACTTTTGTTCCAGTTTGCAAGTCTTTGTCATAGTCTTCTACTTGTAGACTTCCGTCAGTGTTAAATTTTGTGTTCAAATTATTAATCCGTTGACTTGTTATATCTATTGCCATGCTTTTGTGAGCAGATGATTTTTTATTTTTTGCAGAATGCTTTCTCCCAACGCCATTGTCAATAATTGAAATCAATAACATATCGTTTTTCTTCTTAAAGGTTACATGGATGAAACCTCCATCAATTGTATGTAATTGCCCGTGTTCAATTGCATTTTCAATAAAAGGTTGTGTAATCATTGGGGGAATGATTGCATGTGAATCAAATAATTCTTGGTCGGCACGAATGTCAAATTCAAACCTGTCTTGAAACCTCAATTTTTGCATACCTAAATACTTTTCTAAGATTTCAATTTCTGTTTCAATCGGGATGTGTTTTTTGGGAGAATTCTCTAAAATAAGTCGCATCAATCGCGAAAAATTGACCAAAAACTTGGAAGAATTGACCGTGTCGTTGTCAAAAATATAACTTTGAATTACAGACATCGCATTGAAAACAAAATGTGGGTTCATTTGTGTTCTCAGCAAGGTTTGTGACATCTCTGCTTCTTTTTGCTGTTGTTTTATTTTGGTTTGATTCCATCTATAGAAAAGGATAATTCCTGCAAGAACAACAATGATTAGAAACGCAACAATGATGTACATTTGAAAATTATTTCTCAATTGACTGTTCTCCAGTTTGGTTGCGGTCAATGTTTTTTCTTGCTGTTGCTTTTCTAATGAGTCTGCCTGCGCACTTATTAATCGTTCTCTTTTTTCAGATTGATAGGACTCACTCAATTCGGCAATTTTAGTTGCAGATTGTAAAATGGTATTACTATCTACATAATTCAGATACAATTCTAGATATTCTAAGGCTTTGGACTTATTGTTTATGTCTTGATAGACTTCTGAGATAATTCTATACGTGTGATAAATCTGATTCTGCGCACCAAATTGTTCTCTAATTTCAATCGAGCGATTCAAATAATTCAATGCATTTTTATACTTCTTCTGCTCTTTAAAAACTGTCCCAACATTATGGTAAACAGCTGCAATCTCTTCTCGGTTTCCTGTTGATTCGTAATAAACCAATGCCTGATTTAAATGACTCGAAGAATTCGTATAGTCTTTTTGCTCCTTGTAAATCTCTCCGAGTAAATTGTTCGCTTCTCCTAGTCCATTAAAGTCATTCAGGTCAGTTAAATAATTAATAGATTTAAGCGCGTTAGAGGTAGCCTCTTGATAGCTTTTTCTTTTTAATTGAATGGATGCGAGACTAATTAATGCCAATGCAGTTTGTCGTTTGTCATAAATTTGTTGGGCGTATTTTAATGATTGTTTAAAGTAGAGTTCAGCATCATTTAAGTTGAGAATTCTTTCTTGTGCCTTTCCTGTTTCCCGAGAATATTGAGAAAGCAAGTAAATATTATGCGTCTCTTCAACCAGTTGTAAACTGATAAGGTTTTTAGCAACACTTAATTCAATTTGTCCGAAGAAGTCGTAAATTCTTGCTTGAGTATTAAAAGCTTTGGCTAGTTCCGTTTTGTTCTTTGTTCTTCGAGCCGTTTTGATAGATCGTTCAACATACAACATTGCAGAATCTTTGTTATTGGACGCCATGAAATCTAATGCTAAAAAAGAATAAGATTCTGCCAGTCGTTGATTATTGTGATTGCGTTTTGCTGTTTTAATACAATTTCTGAAATAAAACTGAGCCGTTTCATGTTCTAACATTCGTGAATGGTAATAACCTAAATGCCGAAAAAGCTTGAAGCGAATATCATCAGTATTCAAGCGATTAAGAAAAGGCTGACATTCTAGAATAGTTTTGAAATAGAGGTCTTGATTACCCGTTAAATTTGCAATTTCTGCCTTGTAAAAAAGCGCACTGAATCGCGTCGTGTCATCAAAAACTCTACTCTTTCTTACAATGACTTCTTTTATAGAATCTGCTTTTTCAATGTTGTTAACCTTATAAAACTCTCCTAAGGCCATTATACGGTTAAATTTCTTTTTCGGATTAGACTCCGTTTTTATGAGTTGAATGATTTGCTCTTCTTTTGAAAGTTGCGACATTGCATATTGACCGTTCAAAAAGAACAATACAAAAATTAAGTATTTAGCAATCAATTTAGCCGACATCAGAGTAAAAATAGCTAAAACTAATTGTAATTAAGAATGAAAAATTAAGAATTAAAAATTGATCTGTGTAATTCTTAATTTAATTAACTTAATTCTCCCCGAAGAAAGTTTATCTTTGCGCGGTATAAATAGAATAACAATGGAATATAATTTTAGAGAAATAGAAGCAAACTGGAGAAAATTTTGGGCAGAAAATAAAACCTTTCGTGCAGAAGATTTTTCAGAAAAGCCTAAATTTTATGTGTTGGACATGTTTCCTTACCCATCTGGTGCAGGTTTGCATGTTGGACACCCTCTAGGTTATATTGCATCGGATATTTATGCCAGATACAAACGTTTGCAAGGATTCAATGTTTTGCATCCGATGGGATATGATTCTTTTGGTTTACCAGCAGAACAATACGCTATTCAAACAGGGCAACACCCAAATATCACAACGAAAGAAAACATTACTCGATATCGAGGTCAAATGGATCAGATTGGATTCTCTTTCGATTGGGATAGAGAAGTAAGAACATCTTCTCCAGAATATTACAAATGGACGCAATGGATTTTTAAGCAACTGTTTAATGCTTACTACGATAATAATTCAAACAAAGCAGAATCAATTGAGAAGTTGGTGGCAGAATTTGAAAGCAACGGTAATGCGAATATCAATGCATGCACTGATAAGGAAGATGTGTTTTCTGCTGAAGAATGGAAGACTTATTCGGAAGAACAAAAAGAGAAGGTTCTGCAAGAATATAGATTGGCATATTTGGCAGACTCTTGGGTGAATTGGTGTCCAGAATTAGGAACCGTTCTGGCGAATGATGAAATTGTAAATGGAGTTTCTGAACGTGGAGGACATCCTGTGCAGCAAAAATTGATGCGCCAATGGTCTATGAGAATTAAAGCCTATGCAGAACGCTTATTGACCGGCTTAGAAACCATTGACTGGACAGATTCTATCAAGGACCAACAACGAAACTGGATTGGAAAATCGGTTGGTGCCTCTGTGAAATTTGATGTGGATGGGACATTTCCCCCTTCGGAGGGGGACAAAGGGGGAGGATTTGTAATCGAAGTCTTCACCACTCGTCCAGATACTATTTAC
>JAJRQP010000239.1 GCA_024280195.1 Bacteroidota bacterium
TGAACTCGAATTTGGTGCGTTCTACCTGTTTCCAATTTACATTCTACCAAAGTTACGTAACCGTATCTTTTCAGAACTTTAAAGTGAGTAACAGCATGCTTTCCGTAATCTCCCTCTGGAAAGACAGTCATTACTTTTCTATTCTTCAAAGATCTTCCAACATGGCCTGTAACTGTTCCGTCTTCTTGCACATCTCCCCAAACAAGTGCCCAATACCTTCGCTCTGTAGTTCTATCAAAGAACTGCTTTGCTAAATTGGTTAGTGCATTCTCTGTTTTAGCAATGACAAGAAGTCCTGTTGTATGTTTATCAAGTCTATGCACCAATCCTGGTCTTCCAAAGTGATCTTGATGTTTTGTTGGTAGGTTGTCAAAATGATGTACTAGCGCATTGACAAGTGTTCCTGTGTAGTTTCCATAACCAGGATGAACCACCATGTTCGCTTCTTTATTGACAACAATTAATTCTTCATCTTCGTAGGCGATTACAATTGGAATATCTTGCGGTATTAATTCTAATTCACGCACAGGGTACGGCAAAACGATTGAAACCTCATCATTCGGTTTGATCTTGTAGTTCTGTTTTACCTTACTCCCATTAACAACGATGTTGCCATTTTTTGCAGCAATTTGAATTTTATTTCGTGAAGTATTCGGCATTCTGTCCAATAAGAATTTATCAATTCTAAGAACCTCTTGTCCTGGATCTGCAATGAATTTATAATGTTCAAACATTTCTTCCGAAGAAGACTCGTCGTTCAATTGAATATTTTCTTCAGACATTATTGCTTTATAATTTTAAACGGTCCATATTTCCCATTCACCCTAACCAAATACATTCCATTTGGATACTCAGCTAGGTTAACGCTAGAGATTTCCGTTCTTAAAACTATTCGACCTTGTAAGTTAACTACCTCAGCATATTCGAATTCTTCATTCTTCACTTCAATAGTTAAAATATTCGATGTTGGATTTGGGTATAAACTAACTTCAATTTTTTCTCTGATTGGTTCTTTTATTCCTAAAACCACGTCATATCCTGTTGAGAATATCGGCTGAATCATCACTGACCCAGGAATACTTGATTGCTGCCATGACACTCCATTATCAATGCTGTAAAAAGTTTTATCATTATTGACAAGGTTTCTATCAAAACCAACATTTAATCTGTCTGCATCAAATTGTTTCCAACCAATAAAGAAAGAACCTCCAACATGCACTTTTTGCGTATCGATAAAATAGTAATTAGTGAAAATATCTCTATCGTATTCATATTTCGGCTGACGCGGAAAAAACACACCATCTTCATACAACACACTACCTGGAACTCCTCCGTTGTCTGCCCAAACAGTTAAAATAAATAATTTATTGGAAACATCGTCCACAGATGGTACAAAATGAATTCTTGCACCGATTAAAGAATCAGCTTCATAAGGTGTGTATTTAATTGCTAATCTAGCCTGCTCTCCGGTTGGCCCATAAGCAGCTTCTGCAGAACCATCATCATAACTGTAATAGTTGACAAACTTTTGCTTTGTATATGATGAATCATTTAATGTAAAGGATGTGTTCAGATGGGTAATCCCAGTTACCACATCAAATTCTTCCATTAATCCAGGTTTAGTTTCATCAAATCTTGCCCCTGTTGAGAAATCATGCAAAGAGGTATAAGTTGTCCAAGGAGAATAATTCAAATCACCATTATTCAAAAGACTTTCTAATAAAACAAATGTTGATTCAGTTGTCCCCGCATAGTTAATAGTCGTTGAACCATCTTGCTCATTTTCGGGAACATTATCACTGTTACGAACGACTACCTTCACATTGGGTGACATTTTTCCAATTGGATTGTTCTTATAATGATCCCAAGGAACCGATGTGTATGTATCTAACAAGTTAGCCACAGGATAAACGATGGCAAAATCATGAATCACAGTATCTTGTATCCCCGAGAAAGGTCGTAGATTAACATAATCCACGTTGAAATGATCTAAGCTTCCTGACAGCCCTCCATAATTTCTAAATCGAAACTGAAATCCTTTCTGAAAATAATTGATACTATCAATTCTGAGATGCCCCACTTTAAATGAAGTCAAGGAAGAGCCATTTGTACTCCAAACACGATTCCATTGATCTAATATGATGTCATAAAATTCTAACACTAAAGAATCACCAGCTTCTGGTTCATCACCAAAACCTTTTGCTTGATATAGAAAGCTAAAATAAACAGAATCACTTGCTGAAACAGCGGACATATCAATTGGTTTAGACGTTAAATGATCTGCATAATTTGTAATTGCTGTTCCAAATTGGTAAGGGTAACCATTCTCATCTAAGCCATCAAAGGTTACCACCCCTAAAGACCAAGGATCAACCGCAAAAGTATAGTTATGATAAGCTTCTTCTTCTATCCAGATAGCATTTAAATCATTGACTGGCGCAAAAAACTGAGTTGCTGAATCTTGCACAACATCCGGAGAAACCCAAACAGTATCTAAAGAATTTGGATAATCAATGGTGTCATAAATGTAAAAAGGCGGGTAAACACTTGTAGAAGAATAAACTACTGGATAAGAAGTTAAATCTCCTATTTTAATTACCGTATCTGTAAATACAGCATCTGTGTAACTGTTATTTGCTAAATCAATTGTTCTGTAGAAAGTTGCCTGCGTTGTATATTCTACATCTGAAGGGAGTGGAACATTTAGCGTGTTAAGCAAGTGATACTTTTTATCAAAGGTAACGCCAGCATCCGTATAGTTAGCATTGTATTTCTGAAACTTATCTGTACTGAATTCATCAAAAATTGGCAAAGGCAATGTGTCTTGGGTATAAATAAATGTACTGTCAAAAGTACCTACATTTATCTTTTCCAATTTGTTTTTACTTTTTTGTTGGAGAATTGGATTTCCCATAATTGGCCCAAGTTCTTCTCCTTGACTTAAAGAAGTCAATCCAAGTAATACAAATGTGATGAGTGCAAATAATTTCATTTCAATATTATTGTGGAGCATCTCCATTAAATTCTTTTTCTGCATACACTGAAACAGTTGTTCCTGTGGAAATAACAGCTCCTTCTGAAAACTCTGGAGACTGAGAAACAACTCTTGCCACAAGTGAATCTGCAGATGTTATACAAGTAGGGCAAACAGCCAAAAACTCCATATTCGCCATTCCTGCAACCCTTTCTTTAGCTTCAACGATTGTCAAGCCATATAAATTAGGCAAAGAAACAATGGCTCCTGTTTCATCCCTCCCTACGACCAACACAATTCTTGACCCTATTGGTAATTTCGTTTTCGCATCAATGTGTTTTCCTTTATACAATTGATCAATAACAGCTCCATGAGCTTCACGAGAAGGTTGGTACTCCAATTTATACCTAAACTTTCTATTAATCAATATATTTTCTGCAAAACGTTGAGACTTATCGACTAAATCAGGAACCTCTACAAGCTGTGATCTTTTAGAAACCCGAACCTTTATTACTCGACCTTCTTTTACGAAGATATCTGTAAGAGAAGATGCTTTAGGATCTTGCTCCAAAATAGAACCTTCCACCTTTGCTGGGTCATAAATTGAATCTAAGACTTGAAAAGTCAAATCTGACTTTTCAAAAAGTCCTTTCAATTCATTTTGATTTTTTCCAATTAAATTAGGAACCTCAATTTTCTGTCCCAAATTAGTCCTGCTACTTAAGTAATACTTGAATCCAAATATTACGATGAGATAAACCACACCTATGCCAATAAGGTTGAATAAGAATTTCTTACTGAGAATAAAATTACCTAATTTCTTGAGCATAAATAATTGATTTATAACAAAGGTACGTTTTTAGAAATTTGGAGATAATTCGTGATGCTTGTAGAACTCATCAATTGCATCATAAGCCTCTTGAGCCGTATCAACAATTTTCACTAGATCTAAATCCTTCTCCGAAATATTATTTTCCATTTTTAACATCGCCGATTTAATCCAATCGAAAAGTCCATCCCAATATTCTTTACCGATTAAGATAACTGGACGGTTATTTATTTTTTTTGTTTGAATTAAAGTTAAAGATTCGAATAATTCATCTAATGTTCCGAATCCTCCTGGCAGAACAACAAAACCTTGTGCGTATTTCACAAACATCACTTTTCTAACGAAGAAGTAATCAAATTCTAAATTATGCTCTTGATCAATATACGGGTTGTGATTTTGCTCAAAAGGAAGATCAATATTTAATCCTACAGATTTTCCTCCTGCTTCTTGCGCACCTCTGTTTCCTGCCTCCATAATTCCAGGTCCACCTCCCGTTATCACTCCATAACCTCCTTGCGCTAGCATCCTAGAAACTTCAACGCCTAACTTATAGTACTTGTTTTCTTCCTTAGTTCTAGCCGAACCAAATACAGAAATACAAGGACCTATTTTAGCCATTCTATCATAACCTTCAACGAATTCTGCAACAATTTTAAATATTGCCCAACTATCGTTGATCTTTATGTCATTCCAATCTTTTATTACTTTATTCATTTTTCTTCAATTAAGTTGTAAAACCATTGTGGTTTCAAGGTGGTCCTATCTATTTCTATCACTCCACACTATCAGTTTTCACAGCAGACAAAAATAGCAGAATATCTCCTAAAACGTCCTTTTTTAATTAAAATTATACCTGCTGTACAATCTTTTACAGTATTTTAGTCCTTATGTTAAGAGTAGCTTGTATTCTTTTATTTCTTTTGGGTGCTTTTCTTTCGAATGGGCAACGAGTTTTTGAGAAATCTGACACGCTCAACAATAAGCGTTTTATTGGAATTACAACTGGCATCACAACTGTTTGGGCAGGAAGTATTATTGGACTTTCGCAAGTGTGGTACAAAGATATTCCTAAAAGTAAATTCCACTTCTTCAATGATAATAATGAGTGGTTACAAATGGATAAGGCGGGACATTTTTACACAGCTTATAAAATAAACCAACTTACAACAAACATGTACTTATGGGCTGGAGCAAAAAAAAAGAATTCATTAATCATAGGGACAGGTATAAGTATTGGCTATCAAACCACTTTTGAAATTCTTGATGCTTACAGTAAAGATTGGGGGTTCTCTTGGGGAGATGTTACAAGCAACACATTAGGGTCTCTTTCTTATCTAGGTCAGGAATTAGCCTGGGGAGAAGAACGCATCATTCCTAAATTTTCATCTTTCCCAACCAGTTATGCTTCAATTAGACCTAGCGTTTTAGGTAGTAATTTTGCTGAATCTTTTTTGAAAGACTATAACGGTCAGACCTATTGGTTGAGTTTTAGCCCTGGTACATTCTTCAAGAATAGCAAAATCCCCAAATGGGCATGTCTTTCTTTCGGTTACAGTATTGATGAGAAATTGGTGGGCGATCAGTCTTTATATACAGACAACCTTACCGGAATCACCTATCAAGAAAAAAGAGAGTTTCTATTCTCTTTAGACATAGACTTTAGCAGAGTACCAATAAAAAAACCTTGGTTACGTGCCATTGTGAAGCAATTTAATTATCTAAAAATTCCTTTCCCTAGTCTAATCGTTCGAGGGAATCAATTAACAGGAAGTTGGACAGGTTGGTAAATTTAAAATCATGCAATTCCCTATTCTAAAAAATCATCCTTATCTTTAACCTCATTATGACAACGCAAACAATTCTCATATTAGTTCTCATCGGAATCGTTGCTGGTATTCTCAGTGGCTTTGTTGGTGTCGGTGGAGGAATCCTCATTGTCCCCGCACTTGTTTACTTTTTAGGAATGTCGCAACACGAAGCGCAAGGAACTAGCTTATTTGTTCTACTTCTCCCTGTTGGAATTTTGGCCGTGATCAACTACTCCAAAAGCGGATATATGGATTGGAAATTTGGTCTCATCATCGCTTTAACTTTTGTTGTTGGTGGATTTATCGGATCCAAATTAGCATTGAAAATTTCACCAGCAGTTGTTAAATTAATTTTTGGTTTAATAATGGCCGTTGTTTCAATTAAACTTATCTATTCTGGACTTAATGGGCTTTCAAATGAATCATGAATTAAAGAATATCATCCTCAATAAATCACAAGAACTTTTTGAAAAAGTGAAAGGGATTCGTGAGTACATTCACGCCAATCCTGAACTTTCTTATGAAGAAATAAAGACGATGAACTACGTCTCTGAGCAATTGACTAAAATTGGTATTCCTCACAAAATAGAGGTTGGAAAAACTGGTGTCGTTGCAGAAATTAGAGCATCCCATCATTCTGACACAGCAGAAGCTATCGGCCTAAGAGCTGACTTAGACGCACTACCTATTCAAGAAGAAAATGATGTTACTTACCGATCTACAATAGATGGAGTTATGCATGCATGTGGTCACGATGTTCATACAGCTATTCTTCTTGGTGCTTCAGAAATTCTCAACGAAATAAAAGAGGAGCTTCCTTTCCCTGTCAAATTAATTTTTCAACCTGGAGAAGAGAAAAACCCTGGAGGAGCAACCTACATGATTGCCGACGGAGTTTTGAAAAACCCAACAGTAAAAAAAATGTTTGCACTTCACGTATTTCCAGATATGGAAGTCGGAAAAGTTGGGTTTAAGGAAGGTATTTACATGGCTTCTTGTGATGAAATATACATTACGATTAACGGAAAAGGAGGACATGGAGCGACACCTCATCAGTGCATTGATCCAATCGTAATTGGAGCAAACATGATTACAACAATGCAACAAATTGTAACTCGAAAATGTGATCCTAAAATCCCATGCGTTCTTTCATTTGGTCATTTTGAAGCACTAGGAGCGACCAATGTTATTCCTTCCAAAGCATATTTGAAAGGAACATTTAGAACGATGAATGAAGAATGGAGAGCAGATGCGTTAAAACTGATTCAATCTACTGCTGAGCAAATTGCAAAAGCATCAGGAGGAACTGCAGACGTGACAATTAGCAAAGGTTATCCTTATCTTGAAAATGATCCTGCAACGACAAAAGCAATGAAAGAAAGTGCTATTCAATTTTTAGGAAAAGAGAAGGTAGAAGATCTTCCTATTCGATTGACAGCCGAAGATTTCTCTTATTATTCGCAAGAAGTTCCTGTCTGTTTTTTTAGACTTGGTGTTCGAAATGAAGAGAAAGGAATTACTTACGGTGTGCATCATCCGAAATTCAATATTGATGACGAAGCCCTTAAAATTGGAATACAAATGATGAGTTTAGCACCTTTTTCATAAATTAGTGGAATTATGAAGCAATTAATTTTCTATTTCTTTCTGTTTTTTATTCTATACTCTTGTTCTGAAGATGAAAAATTACCTAGTCCAAATGTTTATGAAATTAGAAACATTGGAGAATTATCCACCACAGAATACACCGTTGGTAAGATTATTCAACTGGATGACAAAGCAACAGAATGGTACAAATATGGAGATCGAAAAATACTCATAAGTACCAAAGCAAAAATAAAAGCAGGAGTTGATTTAACACAAATCAAAGAAGGAGACATTGAAGTTAGCGGCACTAAAATCATTGTCAAATTGCCTCCAGCAAAAGTAACCTCCTTTTCTATGGACCCTGAACATGTACACACAGAAATGGAAGAAATTAATGGATTTAGACAAGACTTTACGCAACAAGAAAAAAATGCTTTCCTTAAACAAGGAGAAGCAGCAATTAAAAGAGATATTGCTGAAACAGGGATTTTACAAGATGCAAATGATAACGCAACTGCATTCTTAAAAGACTTTTACAAAAACCTAGGCTATGAAGAAGTGATTGTTCAACCAACAACCCCAAACGATGCGCCGTGATGTAATTCGACTTCTCAAAAATCTAGTTGCCCTTGGGATTATCGCAATCATTGGCTTCTTCATTTACCAATACTATTTTAATTCTAAAAAAGATGAATTAAAAATAGAAGACACCCCCATCCATATAGAATCAATCAAAACAATTGCAGAAATTAGTACGGTAAGCTACAAAGATGAAGTAGTAGTTGACACCGTTGAACTTTATAAAAGACGAAGTAGTATTTACGACCCAAGAGAATGGATGCGCTATTATGATCGAAACATTAAACGAAGATTGACTTTAATTGTAAAGGGAGAAGTGAAAATTGGCTTGAATTTAACCAATGGTAATTACTCTATAAATTCTAACTCGGATACTATTTGGTTGCATCTTCCCGAACCTAAGATTTTAGACGTCTTGGTCGCTCCATCTAAAACTGAAATTTTTCAAGAAAAAGGGACATGGAAAGATCAAGACAGAAAGCAATTAGAAATGAAGGCGAAATTAAAATTAAAAAATAACGCAATTAAATTAAAACTCATTGAAAAGTCAAGAAAAAGCGTATCGTATCTATTTTCTTCACTTATTCAATCTGAGAAAAAACTAATCATTGATTTTAGCTATGGAAAATAAAACCTTGATCCTTCTTTCTCTTTTACTTCTGTTGTCTTGTAATAAAGTTAAAAAGGTTGACAAAAAAATTACTGGGGCTTGGACTGTGGTATCATACACCTTTCAGAATAGCACTGGTTTATCTTACAAATACAATTGCGAAGGAGAATTTTATTTTGATAACTGTTCAGAAGATTTTTGCCCGTATTTCTTTAGCTTCACTTACCAAGCGAATGGAACTAGTACAACTAAACAAAGCAAAGGGCTGTATCAAATTGAAAAAGATGCTGAGTACTTTACTTTTCTCCGAGAAAA
>JAJRQP010000240.1 GCA_024280195.1 Bacteroidota bacterium
AATTAAACAATTAAACAATTAAACAATTAAACAATGATTCAATGTTTTAATGATTCAATGTATGCTCAAAGTAGGTGTTTTGTTTATAAGAGAAAGAGGAATGAAATTTGATAAGAAAATGTAATGGAATAAGTTAGGGAGTGGCACGTGTCAACTTCCTCCTTCAATCATTAGAACATTGAAACACTGAATCATTGAACAAATGAAACAACTAATAATCATAGCACTTTTAATTTTTCCTCTCTTTGGGTTTTCCCAAGGGACAGATCAACAATTGGCGCAACATTATTACAACAATGGTGAGTTCGACAAAGCTTTGGTTTACTACGAGCGATTGTATGAAGGGGATAACTCTAAGTTCAATTTCAAACGATATTACGAATGTCTTGCCGAAACAGGTGATGATAAAACAGCGGAGAAACTACTCAAAAAGTCAGCGGCAAGAAATCGTTATGACAACGAATATGCAATTATGCTTGCGAAATTCTACGAAGAAAGAAATCAAAAACCAAAAGCAGATAAGATTTATAATGACTTGATCGATAACATGCAACCAAGTTCTCGTAATGTAATTGCCTTGTACAACCTTTTTAAAGCGCAAGGAAAAAAGGATATGTCCTATCGAACTTTGGTAAAGGGGAGAAAAGTGTTGAAGAATTCCTATCCGCTAAATTTTCAATTTGCTGAATATTACGGATCTCAAGGAGAAAGTGAAAAGATGATTGATGAATATTTGGACATGATTGATTATCATTCTTCTTATCAAACAAGTATTCAACGTGTTTTGTCTGGACAAATTGACTTCACAAAAGAGAATTCTAAAGAATATAATTTGTTGAGGACAGCATTGATTTCTCGAACACAAAAAAATCCTGATAATGTCGTGTATGCAGAAATGTTAACATGGCTTTTTGTACAAAGACAAAATTTTCCTGCTGCTTTGGTACACGTTAAAGCAATTGACAAGAGAACAAAGTCTGAAGGACGAATGGTTTACGAGTTTGGAACTGTTTGCATCGAAAACAAAGATTTTTCGACAGCAAGAAGAGCTTTTAAATACGTGGTTGAGATGGGGGAAGAAAGTCTTTATTTTATGCGAGCGCAAAACTCCTTGCTCAATGTTAGTTTTTTAGAGGTAACGACACGGCGAGATTTTTCTCAAACAGAATTGGACGAAATTATCTTAGATTATCAAAATGTATTAAGCAAATATGGCTCAAATCGAATGTCCTTGCCAATAATTCTAGAATTAGCGCACATTCAAGCGTTCTATGCAAATAAAGGAAAAGACGCAATTGAGTTGCTGAATAATGCTCTGTTAATTACCAATTTAACAGACATAGAAAAAGCGCAGGTGAAAATGAAACTGGCAGACATTCATGTTTTGCACGGTGATATTTGGGAAGCATCTTTATTCTATATGCAAGTTGATAAAGATTTTAAATACGAGCCAATTGGTCACGATGCAAAGTTTAAGAATGCACGTATTTTTTACTACGATGGAGAATTTGATTTTGCTCAATCGCAATTAGATATTTTGAAGCAGTCAACAACAAAATTGATTGCAAATGATGCCATTCAGTTATCCTTATTGATTACAGACAACTTCGGTTTGGACAGTAATTATACCGTTATGAATTGGTACGCAAGTGCAGACTTATTAATAGAGCAACATCGTTATCAAGAAGCATATATTCTATTTGACAGTATCTTAGATGAGTTTCCTGCGCATAGTTTGGGTGATGAGATTTTGCTAAAGAAAGCACATGCCATGCAGTTGCAAGGAAAATGGAACGATGCGGTTAAGAATTTAGAAGAAATCACAAAGTATCACGGAGAAGACATTCTTGCAGATGATGCACTTTTTCAGTTGGGAGATATTTATCAAAATCATTTATTTGACAACGAAAAAGCAGCTAGTTATTACCGTCAAATTCTCTTTAATCATAAAGGAAGTCTGTATTCTGTTGAAGCAAGAAAACGTTTTCAAGAATTGCGAGAAAGTGGTGCTTTGAAAGAAGGTGCAAAAGAAGAATTATGATTCCTTAACATTCTCTAGGTAAGTTATTGCCGTCTTTCCCGTTAAATTGTAATAAATAGAAATGTCTTATGAAAAGTTTAGCAGTTATCCTTTTAACATTTATCGCAATGCAATCGTGTGCGTCAAATTCTAACTCAGAATTCGTTCCAGAGAATAAGAATGATGAGCAAGCAATAATTCTCCCGACAAAAGTTCCAACAGCAACGGCTTATTTTGCTTCTGGTTGTTTTTGGTGTGTAGAAGCTGTTTTTGAATCTGTTCGAGGAGTAATAGAAGCAGAATCTGGTTATGCTGGCGGAGAAATAAAAAACCCTACGTACGAACAAATTTGCACCGGACGTTTGAAGCATGCAGAATCAGTAAAGGTTATTTACAATCCTGAAGTGGTAAGTTATTCAACTTTGGTCGACGTGTTTTTTAACTCGCATGACCCTTCAACATTAAATCGACAAGGACCAGATAGTGGACCTCAATATCGATCTATTGCATTCTATCAAACAGATGAAGAAAAAGCAATCATTGAATCAAAAATAAAATCATTAAAGGAGGCACAAACTTTTTCTAAAATCACTACTGAAGTAAAAGCATTTGTTGTATTCTATCGCGCTGAAGAATACCATCAAGATTACGAAAAAAACCATCCAAATCAAGGATATGTTAAAGCAGTTTCCATTCCAAGGTTGAATAAATTCAAAGAAAAAATGCCAGAAGTGCTAAAATAAAGAGCAAAAATAACGGGAACTACTAATTCCCGTTATCGATAAATATCCAGATATACTGGACGGTAGAATGTAAATTTGTTTCCATAATGTGCAGTTTTATGTAAATGTCTTTGACTAATTTACGAAGCTTCCTTCGATTATTTTTAATTAAAACTTAAACGGTAAGTTGGAACTACTCATCTGTTAAAAAAACAGTACGAAGTGTTCTTTTTGATTTGAAATGTTCCAAAATATTATTTCTGTTGGAATTTTATTGTGTATATTGATGAGTAATTAGGAACTAAAATAGAAGCGTATGAAATTAAGAGCACTGGTAGTTGACGATGAAGAGTTTGCAAGAAAAAACCTTTCAATGATGCTTCAAGAGCATTGCCCAGATATCGAAGTCATAGGAGAAGCTTCTAGTAAAAATCAAGCAAAAGAAATCATTGATGCGGAGAATCCAGATGTGGTATTTCTAGATATTAGAATGCCCTCCGGCGCTGAAGGTTTTGAATTGCTCGATGAAATTGATAAAAAAGATTTCTTAGTGGTCTTTGTAACTGCTTTTAAAGATTACGCAATCCGCGCATTTAATGCAAGTGCTGTTTATTACATTCTGAAGCCAATCGATGTGGAAGAACTTCAGTTAGCAGTTCAGCGTTTGGTAGAAACAAAGGAAAAGTACAATGCAGAACCTGAAAATTATTCGACTTACTTTGATTCATTAAAAGACCTATCATCAAACCTCTTGAATAACAAACAAAGTTCAAGGATTGCAATCAGTCACACGAGAGGATTAAAAATCATCGAAGACGATACAATTACTCATTTAGAAGCGAGTGGAAATTGTACAACGATTTATTTCAATGATGGTTCTCGTTATTTAGACACAAGGACTTTGAAGATTTATGAGAACATTTTGAATCCAAATAAATTTTGTCGAGTGCATAAATCTCATATTATTAACCTTGATATATTAAAAGAATACGCGAACGAAGATGGTCATTTTGCTGTTTTAGAAGGTAATTTAAGAATTCCAGTTGCAAGAAATAGAGTCACAGAATTTGTACGAATGCTAAAAGGTGTGAAATGATTAAATCGCTATTAATTAGCATTTTTCTACTAGTGGCAATTGGCGTCTTAGGGCAAAAGTATTCTTTTATCACCTACAGTACAGAGCAAGGGCTTCCTCATTCACAAGTAACTTCCATCACTCAAGATGAAAAAGGATACTTATGGGTTGGGACACTTGGCGGTTTATCTAAATTTAATGGGAGTACTTTCAAGACATTTTCTTCCAATGATGGATTGTTAAATAACAAGGTGACCTCACTTTCTATTATTGACTTTACCCTTTGGGTCGGACATGATGGGGGAGTTTCCTATGTTGAGAATAATAAGGTTAAGAAGATTGAATTTCCCAAAACTCAAAACGGCAGGGTAAGAAGTGTTTCTAAAATCATTCAATTTAA
>JAJRQP010000012.1 GCA_024280195.1 Bacteroidota bacterium
CGCAATGTCTTTACAACCAAATTCTGGTGCACAAGGAGAATACGCAGGACTAATGGTGATTAAAGCATACCATGAATCAAACGGAGATCATAACAGAAAAGTTATTCTAATCCCATCTTCTGCACACGGAACTAATCCAGCGTCAGCAGTAATGGCAGGTTTTGATATCGTAGTAACAGGTTGTGATGAACAAGGAAACATCAACATAGATGAGTTGCGAGAGAAAGCCGTAGAATTGAAAGACACACTAGCAGGCTTGATGGTGACTTACCCATCAACTCACGGAGTTTATGAAGAAGGGATTAAAGAAATAACAGATATCATTCATGAGAATGGTGGACAGGTTTATATGGATGGAGCAAACATGAACGCACAAGTTGGATTGACCAATCCTGGAAATATCGGTGCAGATGTTTGTCACTTAAATCTACACAAGACGTTTGCAATCCCTCACGGTGGTGGTGGACCAGGAATGGGTCCAATTGGTGTTGCAAAACATTTAGCAAAATTCTTACCTGGTTCTCGATTAGTTGAATCTGGCGGAGAAAACGCAATCAATGCAATTTCTTCAGCACCTTATGGGTCTGCATTGATCCTTCTAATTTCTTACGGTTATATTAAAATGCTAGGAGCTGAAGGCTTGAGAGAATCCACTGAGATGGCAATTATGAATGCTAATTACATTGCTGCTTCTTTGAAAAACGATTACGACATCTTATATTCTGGTAAAAATGGAACCGTAGCGCACGAAATGATTTTAGATTGTCGTGATTTCAAAAAAACAGCAGGTGTAGAGGTTGCTGATATAGCAAAACGATTAATTGATTATGGATTCCATGCACCAACGGTTTCGTTTCCTGTTGCTGGAACATTGATGGTTGAGCCGACAGAGAGTGAAGATAAAGAAGAAATTGACAGGTTTATTGAGGCAATGATTTCTATCCGTAAAGAAATTCAAGCAATTGAAGATGGAAATGCTGATACAGAAAACAACTTGCTGAAAAATGCTCCTCACACTGCAAATTGCATTATCAACGAAGAATGGAAGTACCCTTATTCTGCAAAAGAAGCTGCATATCCTGTTTCTTACTTGCAAGATTGGAAATATTGGGTTCCTGTAAGAAGAATTGATGATGCTTACGGAGATAGAAACTTAATTTGTACTTGTCCAAGTGTAGAAAGCTATATGGTAGAGGCGTAAGTTTATTTCTATAATGAACCAATTATGAATTAAATTGTAGTCAATGATATGAAATATTATTGGCTACTTTTTTTTGTTCTTTCATTTTCTTATTGTGACTCTCAAACGGATAGTGTTTTACAAGAAATACCATTAATTTACTCTGAATTCAGAAAACCAAATAAACCTCAGATTTACTATTTCCCATTTTACAATGATGTTCAAATAATAGAAATCGACTACTATAATTATAACCTTGCATTAGGTTCTTGGGAAGATGTGGTGCATCCAAGAGGGAGATCATCCTTTAATGATGCGCTAAGAATGGGTTCTTCCAATGGCTATATTCTAAGAAATTCAAACGGTGAAATCCTTACGGAGTATAATTTAAACCCTAAAATAAAGCTAAAATTATCCCCTATTCATAAAACAACAACAATTACCCATGCAGAAAGATTTGAACAGTTTGAAATGGTTGCTTCCAGTCATTTTGCTACTCCAAATTTTGAAAGAAAGCAGGAGCTATTTGGTCCAAATTATATCGTTGGAGTTATAAATCATACCGTTGCAAAAGAAAAAATTGGAATCATCGACACCTTAGGCATTCTAAAAATTGACACAATTTACACTCAAGTTAGATACATATCCCCCTATTATATTGCTACATCATCAATGAATGACATCACTATATTTAATAATTTATTTGATACAATCGTATCAAATATAAAAGGATATGAAGTTCTAAAAAACAATCACCTCTTAGTTCTTAAAGAAAAGTGGGGCTGTATTAACGTAGAAGGAGGGTTAGTTTTACCTTTTATTTATGATTACTATCACGCTACGAAAAAAGAGCAAATTGATTTATTTATTGGTGACAAAGTTAAATTTCGTTTGAAACAATAAGTAATATTTGTATCTTGGAAAAAAGAATATCAAAATATGATCGTTACAAACACAGAAAGCATCCCCAACAAACAAGTTACAGAAATTTTAGGTATCGCACGAGGCAGTACTGTTCGAGCAAGAAACATAGGTCGTGATTTTTTTGCAGGCTTAAAGAACATCGTTGGTGGAGAAATAAGTGAGTACACTAAATTACAAGCTCAATCTAGAGAAGAAGCTTTGCAAAGAATGAAGCAAGATGCAGAACGACTCGGCGCAGATGCAATTGTTAACGTTCGCTTTTCTACAAGTACAATTATGCAAGGAGCATCTGAAATTTTAGCCTATGGAACAGCCGTAAAATTAAACGGATGATTCTAGATATTAACAACCCTGTCCCTTTTTTGGTTTTCAATTTTTTTATTTGGATATCATTAATAGGACTTATCGTTTACTTTATTATTAAACGAGCACGAGATAAGAAAAAAGAGAATTTTGAAGATAGAGATAATTAACCTTTCCCCCACAAAAAAAGCATCCTTTACTCATAAAGGATGCTTTTTTTTTCGGATCAAATAACTTTCTTACCTGATAATATTCACGTGACCTGTTTTCATGATTCGTTTATCATTCTTGGTCTGTTTAAAATCAATTTTCCAAGTGTAGGTTCCGTCTTGCATGAGTTTACCTCCATAGGTTCCATCCCATCCAAACTCTGAGTCATAACTCTCAAAAATCAATTGACCCCATCTGTTGAAAATCATCAAGTGATAATCATACGGATCATATCCTGAAGTAAACACAGGGTGAAAAGTATTGTTATAAGCATCTCCATCTGGTGTGAATGTGTTTGGAATGTAGAAAATCAATTCCTCAGACACAATGATTGCTAACGTTGCAGTATCGGTACAATTATTTGAGTTGTAAGCAACTAACTGAACGGTAAAGTTTCCATCTTCA
>JAJRQP010000241.1 GCA_024280195.1 Bacteroidota bacterium
AAGCTTTTTGAAAATCGACTTCTTTGTTTTTTATTCTTTGCACAGAACCAAAAGCTGCGGATAACGCAACTACAAAGAGGGAATAAGTTGTTGCTAATAACATCGGTTCGCCAAAAATATAATGAACCAACGGCACAGTGAGAATAGAACCTCCTCCTCCAACGAGCCCTAACACTACCCCAATGGCAAGCGAAATAATTAAACCGATTATATACATGTGTGCAAAAATAAAACTACTCTTTTACAATCACCGTGACCTATGTCACACTTCTACTCCTTATAACTAACATCGTTAATATTCCAAAGAGAATTGTTGCAAAAACTAGATGACTTGTTTGAACCAAACCTGGCATATCAAAATGAGCAAGTAGCACGCCTGATAATAATTCAACCACCAATACTCCAACCAGAAATCGAATTGTGGTGTACTTTTGAAATGTTTCGTTCTTCCAGCCAATAAAAATAATAACTCCCAAAACCAACCATGAAAAACTTCTGTGGATATAAAAAGGCAATCCTATTTCTGCTGTCCATCGCTCTCTACCAATTCCATATTTGGTCAATTCATCAATGGCTTCTCTTACTTGCGTTCCTAAAAACATTTGGTAAACAGTTATCGCAAAAACAGTCCAAATCAAATACAGCATCCATTTTTTATGTTTCAAGGGTTCTTGTTGCTTTTCACTCAATTCTCTGATGAAATAAATTTGTATCCCTATAATTATTAACGCAAGAAGCATATGCACGGTAATGGTCCAAGGGACAAGGTTCGATGCGACTACAATCGACCCGAACCATGCTTGAACCCCCATTAATATAAGGTTGAATAATGTTAGCAGAATAAGTTTTCTCTTTCTATACTTCAATAATAGCCAGATAAAACTTGCCAGCATTGCATTTCCTGCTAAAAAGCCAAATAACCGGTTTGCATATTCTGTCCAAGTTTTTGTTCCGTTAAAATCTTGCTCAATTCTCAATGTAGGATCATTTTCTAATTTTTCTGCAGTAGCATTGAACCCCATTGATTTTAAAAATTTAGAGAATTTATCAATTTTATGTGCTCTTTTTTCAGAATATACATCCTTATAATTCTCTGGGAGCTCTGATTCATCTGATGGCGGAATCCATTGACCAAAACATTTTGGCCAGTCTGGACACCCCATTCCAGACCCAGTTATTCTCACAAAACTACCTGCAATAACTACCAAGTATATAAAAACAAGGGTCAACCAATTGAATCGAATGTATGCTTTTGAAAATTTCATGCACTAAAGATAACCATTCAAAAAAATAAGATGTACTTTCTTAACCATAAAAGACAACAAAAGCTTTATTTTTGCGTCTAACTGATACACGTTGAAATACATTATATTCATATTCATCCTGTTAGGCTCATACAACCTAAAAGCTTCCCACATTGTTGGAGGAGAAATTTACTATGATTACCTAGGGAATGATAACTATCGTTTTTTTATTTCTATGTACAGAGATTGCCATTCAAATGGTGCAGGCTTTGATAGTCCTTTGAGGTTATCTGTTTACAATAGTGCTGGTAATTTAGTTACCAATGTTTCTGTCCCTTACCCTGGTAGCAATATTATTCCTGTTGTTTTCAACAACCCATGTGTTACCCCACCAACTGACATTTGTACTGAAAACGCCTTGTATTCAACCGTAATTAACCTCCCTCAAAGCGCAGGAGGCTATACTGTTACCTATCAAAGATGTTGTAGAACTCCTTCCATAATCAATTTAATCAACCCTGGAAATTTAGGGTTTACTCTAACGTGTAAAGTTCCCGGCGCGGCAAATGCAATTAACAGTAGTCCTCGTTTTATAGATTATCCTCCGTTAGTTCTTTGTAATAATGAAGATTTAATTTTTGACCATTCTGCCATTGACCCAGACGGAGATCAACTGGTTTATTCATTAACAACACCCTATCACGGAGGGGGAAACACACTATCTCCTCCGACATGCTTTTCTTGTGTAGCACCAAGTCCCGCATCTGCGCCACCTTATGCATTAGTCCCTTGGCTCTCCGGCTATACACCAACAACACCATTAGGACCAGGATCAACCATTGCTATTGACCCAGTCACAGGTTTACTGACCGCCTCTCCCAATTTAATTGGAAAGTATGTGGTAGGAATTAAAGTCGATGAAATTAGAAATGGAGTAGTCATTAACAGTACAGTACGTGACTTTATTTTTGAAGTATTTAATTGTGTAGTGCAATTGAGTGCGGTTCTTCCAAATCAAGAAGACTTACCAGATTTTGTTTCCTACTGTCAAGGGTATGACATTAATTTTGTCAATAATTCTTTTGGAGGTACTAATTATTATTGGGATTTTGGAGACCCTACAAGCACCACTGATAATAGCACAAGTTTTGCTCCCTCCTACACCTATCCTGCTGATGGGAACTATCAAGCAATGTTAATCGTAAATCCAGGATGGCCATGCACCGACACGACATACATGGATATCCTTGTCAACCATGAATTTATTGTTAACTACACCTCCAATGATTCACTCTGTATTTTTGGAAACAGCTTTGATTTTGCAGGAAATTCAACCTATTCAACAAGTACCTATTCCTGGGAATTTGGCAACAATGCAACTCCAACAAATGCAACTGGACAAAACGTGACTGATGTTCAGTTTTCTACAACAGGTTTTATTCCTGTAACAGTTAATGCGGAAAATAGTTTCTGTTCTGCAAGTTATACAGATTCTGTATTTATTTTTCCAGAACCTATTGCTGAAATAATTCTCCCAGAAAACATTGAATGCAACGGGCTCGATGTGCAATTTGGGAATAATTCACAAAATTCAATCGCTTATGATTGGGATTTCGGAGATCCTGCTATTTCTACAGACATCAGCATAGAAGAAAGTCCGCTTTATATTTACAATTCTCCTGGAACTTATACCGTCACTTTAGTTGCAAGTTCTACTCCTACATGTTCTGACACAGTTCAGGAAGAAATTATCATCAATATTCCATTGACCGTAGAATTTACTTCTCAAGATTCCTTATGCGTCAAGAATAACAGCTTTGATTTCATCGGACAGGTAACAGGACCAATAGGATCTGTCTTTACGTGGGATTTTGGTTCTTTAGCAACACCAACCTCCTCAAACAACACTTCGGAATTTGGAGTTACTTTCCTTGCAACCGGATCTTTACCTATTACATTAACGGGAGCTCATGGCAATTGCTTTGAAACCGTAACTCATCCTATCTACATTTATCAAGAACCTCAAATCAATTTTTTAATTGAAGATGGATTGCAATGTACCCCCTTTAATGCGCAGTTTCTAAATTTAAGTTTTGCTGAGACGTCAATTGCATACACTTGGGACTTTGGAGACGGTCATTTCTCTAACGACGCAAGCCCAAATCATGTTTATAACATACCTGGCAACTATCCTATAACGTTAACGATAATGACTGCTGCGGGATGCATTGATACCTTAACGTTAACAAAGCAAGATTTAGTGGAGGTTCACCCAAAACCAACTTCTGAATATACAGCAACTCCACTTTCCGTTGAAATTTGCAATTCTGAGGTTGAGTTCATAGATCAATCGCAACTTGCTGATTCATACCTGTATTGGTTTGACGACAGTACATTCTCAAGCACAGAAATGAATCCTACTCATTTGTTTTTATCTGATGGAAATCATCATACTTTGCAAATAGTTACTTCAGAATTTGGTTGCAAAGATAGTTCTAGATTAGACATTTATGTAGAACCTTTTACCATTTTTGTTCCGAATGCTTTTACACCAAATGACGACAAATTCAATCAAGTATTTAAACCCATTGTTTATTTTACAGCAGAAGAATGGTTGTTTGAAATTTATAATCGATGGGGAGAATTAATTTTCTCAACAACAGATCAAACGGATTCTTGGGATGGGAAAACACCCTCCGGAGAAATTGCCCAAGACGGTGTTTACGTTTGGAAAATCACTTACATCTCTTGCGAACCTATCAATCCAGAGACGGTACTAACCGGCACTATAAACCTTCTTCGCTAGTCAATTCTAATCGCAACAGATATTTTTGGAACAATATTTTTCTTCCAATCAGTATTTGCATAAGCACCATAGCGATAAAAACCTCCCAATCCAATAGATGTGTTGGAGGTTGTCAAAATACCATCTAGAATAATTCCGCCTTCTGTATAACCTTTCTCCATGGTTTGAAACAAAGCTAATTGTTCTCCTCTATTGATAAAATCTCCATAACCAAGCGCATGATGCAATGTGATTTTTGGTTCGTTCCAAGTTGCTTTTGTGTGAATACTTTTAAAAGTGAAATGCGTGTAAAGAGCTGCTTGAGAAGAAGAATAAAACTCTCCAGGTAACATTGTTTGAAACGTTTGGTTAGTGCTAATGTTCCAATTTAATCCCGTTGCGTTACCAACTTGACTTAGGAACAATGGCACATCACCAACGGTTGTACCTCCTTCAATTTTCCAAGAAAATTTACCTAGACTAATGAATGAAACTGTCTGAGAGATTTCCGCGTTGATTCGGTAATAATCATAGTTGCTTTCAAACCAATTCTTCCAACCTTTGACTGCTTTAACCTTAATTCTAGGATACTTTGTTCCCAAAGATACTTTTCGAGTTCCCAACATCATGTTTTTCTCTCGAATATCCCATTGAATTTCAACTCCTGTTTCTGCAATATCAAAATCATTTCTATTACTAAATATTAAAGGGTTATTTGGGTGAAACTCGTAATTCTTGGTTAACCAAATTCGCTGATAATTTCCAAAAACACGAGCCGTCAAATTAGATTTGATATCAATAGAAAAAGCAATTTCTCCCAATCGTTGCTTGTCCATGTTTTTAATAAATAAATCTCTATATGCAGATTGATTGGTTAGGTTAAAACCATCTTTCGTAAATGAAGTCCCTCCTCTTTCTTTCACATCTTGCTGATATTTCAAATCGATTTTCATGCCTTTTCTTTTTAGAAGGTGGATGGTGGAACTCGTCCCAAATTTCCAATCTTTATCTCCAAATCCGTAAGCTCCATAACCTCGGATAGTGACGTTTTTCATCATCTTTTTAGATGTTTCTAAACCAAGACCTAAACGGAAACCTTCGTACAGGTTGTAATCGAAAAGTCTACCCAAATCAAGATTAAAATTACCCAAAGGAATTTTTCCATTCAATAATTCCGTTAATAAATCTAATCGATAATCCAATTTATGTTTATCCGATAAGCTATCAATCATTTCATAGGTTCTTTCTTCACGGTCGGTTAATTCATACCTTCGCAATGTGTCCCAATCTTCTTCTTTCACATCAACCGAATTATCTGAGGTATAAACAGCGATATTGTCATTATTCTTGTGTTTTATTTTTTCATCAACAAAAACGACATTCTCAATGTAGCTCGATCCTTGTCCGTTCAAACCTCCTCCTTCTAGAATAATTGCCCCTGTAGAACCAAAATTCACCTCCGTACTCAACTTTGTTGGAAACCATTTTCGATTCTCTAAAAATTCGTATTCTTGAACAATTCCAACTGTAATACCTGTCGTATCATTGTATGGTGAAGCTGTAACTTTTTCTATTGCAAAACCATTTGTGTTAATGTATAGACGACCAATCATCCCCTTAAAAACTTTTCCTTTTCTTGGTCTGTAAAAAATAGTGAATGTGGTATCAGAATTATTGACTGTCGTATCTTCCAAAATATACAAGTACCTTCTCAATCCTCCTTTTGCTAGTGGATTGATGTATTGTTCTCCTATCAATTCTACTTGTACATCGTAAAAACTGAAAGACTGCATACTGTTTGCAAATGTTGAGAACATAGGGTTTTTAGAACCTGAAACTTTATAAGCAGTTATTTCTTCCTTGTCATAGTTCGGTGGGTCAACTGTTCTTTTAGAAGCAGATTCTAGCATAAAAAGGTGTTGCTCATCAATAAACTGCTGAACTTCCATCACTGAAGAATCTCCTGCTGCTAAATCAGCTTTAAATGTTGAGTCAGGAACAATATCAAACCAAAACTTACTATAACTATTGTACGTAAACGCATCGTTTTTCAAAGGATGATTTTTCTTCCTATTTTTTATTGCTTGTGACATAATCCGATGTGCGGGATTTTCACCTGCAACAGCAACAACTTCTTGAATTGCTTGATATCCAGCAACCATAAAAATAACTGAACCTTCAATTTGACTCTTTTGAATTAATGTATCCTTAAAACCTGCATAACGCAAAGTAAATGCATTCACATTTTCTGCCAGAACAATTCTCCCATCGATATCACTTAAGAAAGGTGAACCATTGTCAGGGATAACTTTCACAAAAGGAATCGCTTCATTGGCCTGAAACTCTTTGATAAAAAATGTTTTTTGTGAATTCGCAAAACTGCAAAAAAGTAATAGTAAAATGGTTAGTGATATATTCTTCATGTAAATCAATTTATACCACAAATATTGTCAATATTTAGAATGTTTCTATCATCATAAATGATTAATTTGATATTTAGTCTTTAATAAATGTGATTAATTTACTTGCTTCCATTACATTTGAGCAAATGCAGATTAAAGACAACATAAATATTATTCGGCAACTGACTTTTTTCAGAATGCAGAACCTTCTATTATTGAAGTCTAGTTATTTGTTTTCAAAATTAACGAAGAAAGCGAAACACAAAGGGATGCCTTTTTCATTGAGCATCGAGCCAACAACTGCTTGTAATTTAGCTTGTCCAGAATGCCCGAGTGGTTTAAAGCAATTTACACGACCTACAGGTAAGTTAGATTTGGAATTACACCAATCAATGTTGCAAGAATTGAAACGATCTGTTTTCTACATTAATTACTACTTCCAAGGAGAGCCTTTTTTACATCCTCAGTTTTTAGAATTGATTAAAGATGCCAAGAAAAATAAGATTTATACTGCGACATCAACCAATGCTCATTTTATTGATCAAAAGAAGGCGGAAGAGATTGTGAAATCAGGTTTAGACCGTTTAATTATTTCCATTGATGGTTTAACGCAGGAAACTTATGAGAATTATCGAATTAATGGGGAATTGAATAAAGTTATTCAAGGAACTCAGTTCTTAATTGATTCAAAGAAGAAGTTAAATTCTTCTACTCCTCATCTTATTTTTCAATTTTTAGCTGTTAAACCAAACGAACATGAAATTCCACAAGTATTTGAACTTGGAAAAGAAATGGGCATTGATGAAGTAAGAATCAAATCTGCTCAACTTTACGATTATGAGAATGGTAATCCGCTAATGCCGGAAAATGAAAAACATTCTCGTTACAAACTACAAGCGAACGGAACCTATAAACTTAAATACAAAACAGGTAATCATTGTTGGAGGATGTGGTCTTCTAGTGTGTTGACATGGGACGGAAAAATAGTTCCTTGCTGCTTTGACAAAGACGCGCAACATGTTTTAGGTTCAATTGGTGAACAAACCTTCAAAAATACATGGGAAAGTGAAAAATATCGCTCTTTTCGTCAAGCAATTTTATCGAATAGAAATGAAATTGACATTTGCAAGAACTGTTCAGAAGGAGCAAAAGTTTGGGTTTAATATTCTTCAGAAAAACATAAAAAAATAGCACTTCAAAATTGAAGTGCTATTTTTTTCTTTAAACCTTATTGCTTAATTAATTTCAGTTGTTTCTTATAACCTTCAGACTCCAATTCTATAAAGTAAACACCTGATGGGTATTCTATCAAATCCATTTGATACATCGTATTCAATTCATTCTCTCTAAGAATGATATCACCCGTTATAGAATAAACCGTTAGATTGACACTCTTTACATCTCCCAAATCAATAGACACATTACCAAAAGTTGGATTTGGATATACTGTAATTGAATTAAAATAATCATTTTCATCAATCCCAACAGTTGCAATTGTTATACACGCAGAAGTATCCATACATCCATTCTGCGTTACAATCACTGCGTAATCTCCATTCGCCGTAGCCGTATAACTTTGGTTTATCGCTCCACTAATTGATGCGTTAGTCGCACAATTAATCCATTGATAAGTCGCCGTTGTCGCTCCTGCAGTCATTGTCAAACTAGATACAGCTACAGATACATCAACTGTATTAATTGTTAAGTTCAATGTGATAACAGAATCACACCCTGCTGCATTAGGAATAACATAAGTCGGTGTTGTTGTACTGTTTGTGTAAACAATACCATCTATCCACATATAAGACCCACAAGCACTAATAACATCTACGCTTGAGGTAGCCGTATTAACTATTAAATCTAAAGTAACAATAGAATCACAACCTGAAATGCTCGTTAAGTTAATACTTGGCGTATTTGTACTAGAAATATAAGTCACTCCGTTAATCCAGGTATAAGAACCACATGCAGAAACTACATCTGTACTAGAAGTAGAAATCCCAACTGTCAAGTTTAATGTAACGATAGAATCACATCCTGCCGTTGCAACTGTATCGTAATACATTCCTGAAGTTGAATAAGTCATTCCGTTCTGAGACCAAACATAAGAATCACATGCTGTAGCAAACACTGTCGTGTTCGTTGGGTATGAAACTGTTAAACTCAATGCAACAATAGAATCACATCCGCCAACAGTAGTTGTGGTGTCAATGTAATTCCCAGAATTAGCATAAGTCATTCCGTTCTGTGACCATGTATAAGATCCACATGAAGCAACCGTCTGTGTTACGTAGT
>JAJRQP010000242.1 GCA_024280195.1 Bacteroidota bacterium
AATCTACCCTCCCTGCGTTGCTGTTATTATTAATATTTTATCGTTGTTGTTTAATTTTGTTGTTGCCCAATTTGTTTTGGGAATTATCTGTTCATTAATAGCAATGGCAATTCCATTTTCTGCAATGGTTAGTTGCGAAAGCATTGTTTGTAATGTTGCTTCTTTGGAGAATGATTGTGTTTTCTCGTTTACGCTCACTACTATTTTTTCTTGCAAAGAATTCATTGGACTCTTTCTTAAATAAGTATGTAAACATTGGGAGAACAATTTCCGAGAACTCGGGCAGTGATGCTCTTAACTTTTCCCTACGTTGGTTTCAGCCAAATCAGGTTCAAAGGATGTTTCTCAAACTACAATTAGTTACTCCTAAAGTTTACGGTGTAAAGGTAGTGATTTATTTTGAGAATCGGGACTTCGACAGACTCTGTATCAGGGCAAAATTATACTTTTAACTTAGACATATAAGACACACAAAAGATTCGCCCATATATTAACAAAAAATGGAGAAAAAAAAAGACCTCCAAATCGGAAGTCTTTCTATTATCTATTCAAGTTGATTAGCAGCAACCTCCGCCGTCATAAAAGTAAGTTGATTCAGAAATATGAATGTCATTTCTTCCCAACGCTTTAAATTGTCCAGCCGTTTTGTCGCAAATTGCTAATGGAGAATTTTGCATTAAAGTATGTCCTGCTCCATCATCGAAGAATTCTTCATCGCCATAGTAAATTGCAGATTTACCTGTAAATATACAAGGACCATCTGGCAAAACTGGATCTTTAATTGCGCAAACTTCCACGCTTTCTAAGAAGATTAACTCTTTTGTATCGTAATGCGCTGGATCTAAAACTCTGTAAGGGCGTTTTGCTCTAATTTCAATTGTTCCAAAACCTGCATCGGTTAACATTTTGATGTATTCATTCAGCGGTAAAGAACCACTCAAGCATAAAGCACGAAGTGTTTCGTCATTCTTCAATGATTCTGGCATTGGATCTTCTGTAACAGGATCTGACAACACCAATCTTCCGTGAGGTTTCAGTACACGGTACATTTCGTCAATTGCTTTCTTTAAATCTTCTTTGTCAAAGATATTGAACAAGCAATTTTGCGCCGCTACGTCAATTGACTCATCTTCAACTGGTAGATTTAATGCATCGCCTTTTCTTATGTCAACAAACTCAGACTTGAACCAAGGATTTGTTTCTTCAGCAACTTTTAAATTGGTACGACAAGCATCTAGCATTTCGTCAACGACATCAATTCCAATTACTCCATTTTTCTTTCTAGAAAAGTACGAGAACTGGAATACCTCCATACCACCTCCTACTCCAACATAAAGAACTGTTGGTTCGTTTACTAAATCTCTAGGATTAACTGTACTTCCGCAACCGTAATTCATGTCCAACATAATCTGTGGCATGTCTAATTCTGGGAGAACCCAAACTGGAGTTGTTGTGCAACAAAGTCCAACATCTGGTTTTAGCGCTGCTTCTTTATATACGTCTACTGTTGTGTCTAAATATGATTTCATGGTTCAATGATTTAATGATTTAATGAGTCAATGGTGAAGTTGGCTGTTGTTAGAAAGCAGTTAAGTAGTTATTCCTCCGCAACTTGATCCTGCTCCTGCAGTACAGCCATAGCAATGATTATTAACTATTATGTTTCTATTTTCTAATTCTTCGTTGTTAAATTCTGACAAATGTTGTCCTTTTGCAGCCACCTTCAATTCTAGTATTTGGTTGAAGTCACAATCGTATAAGTAACCATCCCAACTTACTGAGATTGTATTTCTACACATCACATTCTTCGCAGCATCCATATTGTATGAATCTGCCAATAAGTTCATGTATTCTTCGTAACGTTTACTTGCTACTAAAAACTCTAAAAATCGACTAATTGGAAGATTGGTAATTGCAAATAATGAATTGAAATCAATGTTAAAATTAGCTTTCAATTCTTTTTTGTAATCCGCTTCTAAAGATGCTTGCTCTGGTGGTAGAGATGCTCCTCCAGGATTGTATACAAGGTTTAATGTTAAATCTGAATTCTTCCCACCATAACCAACTTTGTTTAGCATTTGCAGCGCTTTGATGCTGTCCGTAAAAACGCCATCTCCTCGTTGTGCATCGGTATTTAATTCTGTGTAACAAGGCAACGATGAAACGACCTCAATTTTATGTTTATTAAAAAATCCTGGTAAATCGTGGTACTTCTTATTGGCTACAATAATAGTCAAGTTGCAACGCACGATAATGTTCTTCTCTTTCTTCGCTAATTCTTCTACAAACCATCTAAAGTTAGGATTCATTTCTGGCGCACCACCTGTTAAATCAACCGTAGAACAATTTGTTTTATCGATTGCATCCAAGCATTGAATCATTGTTTCTTTGGTCATGATTTCCTTTCTATCAGGACCTGCATCAACGTGGCAATGTGCACAAACTTGGTTGCACATTTTACCCAAATTGATTTGAAAAATATCAACTCCTGTTGGTTTCAAAGGAAAAAGACCATTCTCATTCAATGACTCACTAAACGGCTTTACGGCAACATCAGTTAAAACGTCTATTTGATTTTTACTTTCAGCTAGAGAATGATCTTGAGCTGCCAGTGATTTATGTTTTAAAATTGCCATTTAATTTCTGTTATTCATTATGCAAGACGAAAGTAATTATTCATTCTTACAAGAATTGCCTATTAATTATGAAAAAAGTTTTTGCTTCCAATTTTTCCACTTATAGACTTTGGAGAAAACAAAGAGCAAAAGAGGTTGCAGAACAAACAATGTAAGGTATAATTCTACACCAAAAGAAGGAGGAGAATTATCTACAAATAAGGCATCCGTTTGAAACGCTTGCCAACTGTTTGTCAGAATAATAGATGCAAAAATATTGTTGACCGCATGGTATCCCATACCTAATTCAATACCATCGTCCATGTGTGTAAGAACACCAAAAAAGATTCCTGTACCTATATAAAACACAAGAAGTATATCTCCAATTTTAGCAACTTCTGGATTTGCCCAATGTAGTAATCCGAATAGAACACCTGTTAAAATTATCGCTATCCATCCCTTCTTTAAAACTTTGCCAAAAACCTGAAACAAGTATCCTCTAAAAAAGACTTCTTCTGCAGTTGTTTGAATTGGCATTATGAGAATAGAAACAAAAAACAAAGGAATAAATTTAGCCGCATCGAACTGAAAAACAATATCTTGCCCGTTTAGGATTGAAATTAACAATGCTATCCCCATTAGGCTACCCCATAGTAGAAAGGCAAAAACGAAACGTTTCCAATCAAATGATTTTCTTGTTGTGAATAACGTAAGAACAGGTCGTTTATGCAAGAATTTAATACAGAGGATTAATGCTAATAACAAAAAAGAAAAAGGAAGAAGCAATAAAGCCAAAGCAATGTTCAAATCGGCTGAATCTGGAATATTCGCTAAGGAATACCCAAAGAAATTATTTGCTAACAATTCTGAAAATAATTGCCCAACAACAAGCGCTGTAAATGCAATAGCAACGGTTAGAACATAGGTTCCGCCGTTGCTATTTTTATCTTTATTCGCTTGTTCTAAAAAAGTCATTTATTGGAACATGTCTTTCATTCTGTGGAAAAAACCTTTGTCGTGATGATCTGGACTAGGTTTGAAATTTTCGCTTTCTCTTAATTTCTCAAGAATTGCTTTTTCTTCTTTAGAGACCTTCTTAGGCGTCCAAACATTGATATGTACGAACAAATCTCCTTTCCCATATCCTTGTAGAACAGGTAGGCCTTTTCCTTTCAAGCGAAGAACTTTTCCGCTTTGCGTTCCTGGTTCTATTTTAATTTTTGCTTTACCGCTAACTGTTGGGATTTCAATTGACTCTCCCAAAACAGCATCTACAAAGTTTACATAGGCATCGTAATGCAAATGTTCTCCATCTCTGCGAAGATTCTCATCGTGTTTTTCTTCAATCACTACAATTAAATCTCCCGAAATTCCGTCAAATGGACCTGCATTTCCTTTTCCAGAAACACTAAGTTGCATTCCATCTTCAACCCCTGCAGGAATATCGATTTCAATCACCTCTTCCTTACGAATTAATCCATGTGCATCTGCACCAGAAGGTTTCTTATCAATCATTTTACCGGCACCTTGACAAGCATTACAA
>JAJRQP010000243.1 GCA_024280195.1 Bacteroidota bacterium
GAAGTTGAGAAGTTTTCTCGAGTCAATTTCCTTCTTAACTACTTAAAATAATAAAAAAAAGATTATGAAAAATAATAAAACAATAGCAATAACACTCATTCTAATGATGGGTTTATTCATCACGGCATGTGGAGAATCAACAGTAAAAGAAGAAGGTCACGGAGAACATGAAGATCACGGTCCTGAAGGAACTGTTTCTTTGAACGCCTTACAAATGAAAACTTTAGGATTAGAAATAATGACCATCGAGAAAAAAAATATGAGTCAAGAGATTCTCGTAAATGGAACATTGGAATTACCTCCACAAGAAAAGGCTGATATCAGTCCTATTATGGGGGGAATTGTCAAGAAAATTTATGTCATTGAAGGTGACAAGGTAAAAAAAGGACAAGTTTTAGCGACCATGCAACATCCAGATTTTGTACAGTTGCAAGAAGACTATGCGTCAACGGTTCATGAGTTTGATTATTTAGAGAAAGAATATACAAGAACAAAAAAACTATACGAAGAAAAAGTAAGTTCTGCAGCAAGTTATCAAAAGGCAAAATCGGCTTACCTCAAAAGTAAATCAATGCTTGCTTCACAAAAAATTAAGTTATCCATGCTAGGAATCAGTGCAAAAAATGTTGCCGCTGGAAAAATTGTTTCAATGGTGAATATCTATTCTCCTTTTAATGGTATTATTAGCTTGGTAGAGACCAATGTTGGTGCATACGCAGAACCAATGTCTAAATTATTTGAAGTCGTGAACATCAACAAGATGCATGCTGACTTTATGGTTTATGAAAAAGACATTAATCATGTGTCAGTTGGACAAAAGGTTTTCTTTCATTCTTCCAGTGTTTCTAACCAAGAATTTGCAGGAATAATTCACAATATTAGTCCTGTATTTGAAGAGAATCCGAGAGCATTGCATATTCATGCCGACATTGAAACAAAAAGTGACAAATTGATTCCAGGTATGTATATCAAAGGAAGAATTCTTGTCGAAAACGTGGAAACGAACGTTGTTCCAGATGATGCAATCGTTGCCGATGGAGATAAATTCTACATTTTCGCAAAAACAAAAAACCAAGCTACACCTCACGAGCATAAAGATGGAGAAGCAGCGCATGAGGAAGAAGAGGAGAAAACAACCTTTATTATGATTGAAGTTATTCCTGGAATCCAAAACGCAGGATTCACTGAAATTAAATTATTAAATAATTTACCTGAGGATATCGAAATTGCAGGTAGCGCAGCTTATTTCTTAATTGCAGAGATGAGAAAAGAAGAAACTGCTCACGAACATTAATTCTTTTCCAACACATAAATTATGAGTCACGAACACGAAATAGAAGAAAACTTAGATTGCGAGGATGGTGCATGCGCAGTTGATTTCACCAAAGAATCAGAACCAATAAAAGAAGGACGATTCAACAAGGCATACATCGCCCCCATTATAGGATTGATCTTTTTATTAATTGGAATCGGATTGGATTTTTACAAAATCCCACTTTTTGAATTTCCTATCAATCTTATTTGGTTTGGTGTCATTTATCTATTTATCGGAGGGCCAATCGTTCTCAAAGCACTTAAATTAATTGCAAAAGGAGACGTTTACAATGAATTTGTCTTGATGTCCGTTGCAACCATTGGTGCCTTTGCCATAGGTTCTTATGCCGAAGGAATTGCAGTCATGCTGTTTTATGTGGTCGGAGAATTATTCCAAGAATCAGCAGTCAATAAAGCAAAACGTTCAATTGAAGCATTGCTGAAAGTTCAGGTAGAAGAAGTAACTGTATTGGAGAACGGGAAACAACTGATAATGCATCCTAAAAATGTACACGTTGGACAAGTTATTCTTGCTAAGTCAGGACAGAAAGTAGCGTTAGATGGTGAATTGATTTCAGAGAATGCAAGTCTAAACACTGCAGCATTGACTGGAGAATCTAAGCCTGATTCTAAAAAGAAAGGTGACACCGTTCTTGCAGGAATGATTAACCTCAATCAAGTCGTTGAAATTAAAGTGACAAGTGCTTATGCCGACACCAAATTGTCTAAAATTCTCAAATTAGTTCAGGATGCAGTTGGTAGGAAAGCAAAAACACAATTGCTTATTAGTCGTCTAGCGAAGGTTTATACCCCTATCGTTTTTTGGTTAGCAATTGCGTTGGTTATTCTCCCCTTTTTCTTTTTAGGAGACAATTATGTATTTCAAACATGGTTTCAACGCGCATTGATATTCTTAGTGATTTCATGTCCTTGCGCATTGGTTATTTCCATTCCACTTGGTTATTTTGGAGGAATTGGAGCAGGTTCTCGCAATGGGATTCTCTTCAAAGGTTCTAACTTTTTAGATTTAATCACCAAGGTCGATACGGTCGTGATGGACAAAACTGGAACCTTAACCAAAGGTGTTTTTGAAGTTCAAGAAGTTGTTTCTAAAGAACTTAACAAAGAGGAATTTATTTCGTTTGTTGCCATTCTAGAAATGAATTCTACCCACCCTATCGCAGATGCAATTGTTGACTACGCAAATATCATTGATTCTCAGATCAAAGCGACTTCTATCGAAGAAATTTCTGGACATGGAATGAAAGGAATGGTTGACGGAAAAGAGATTCTTGCTGGTAATCTTCGACTGTTAGAGAAATTCAACGTGGATTTTGACAATCAACTAAGAAAAATCGTTGACACGATTGTAGTTGTAGCTATTAATCGAGAATATGCAGGTTACATTACCATTGCTGACACCATTAAAGAAGACGCGAAAAAGGCAATTACTGACCTTCACTCCATTGCTAAGGTAACACAGATCGTCATGCTTTCTGGAGATAAGCAACTCGTGGTTGATAAGGTAGCCAAGCAACTTAGCATTGACAAAGCGTTGGGTGGATTACTTCCAGAAGACAAAATCACTGAGGTCGAAAAATTAAAAGCTCAAGGAAGAACAATTGCCTTTATTGGAGATGGAATAAATGATGCACCAGTAATCACACTATCCGACGTAGGTCTTGCTATGGGAGGCTTAGGGAGTGATGCAGCCATTGAGACTGCGGATGTTATTATTCAAACAGATCAACCTTCAAAGATTGCAACCGCCATCAAAATTGGTAATGCAACCAATAAAATCATCTGGCAGAATATCTATTTGGCATTGGGAGTAAAGATTCTCGTGTTAATTCTTGGAGCACTCGGAATGGCAACGATGTGGGAAGCTGTAATTGCAGATGTTGGAGTAGCACTATTGGCAATATTGAATGCCGTGAGAATTCAGAGAATGAAGTTTTAAGTAACATCAATCACATATTGTCAGAGGATTCATTCTTAACTTTATACAAACAAAAAACGTTTAATTATGAGCTATTATATATCTAAAACAATCGAAGGAATTAGCTTTGAAGAAGGTATTCAAAAAGTAACTGAACAACTCAAAACGGAAGGGTTTGGTGTTCTCACAACAATTGATTTCACCGCAACCTTGAAGAAGAAGTTAGACGTAGACATCTACAACTATACGATTCTAGGCGCGTGTAATCCTCAGTATGCATACAAAGCCGTTCAAGCGGAAAACAAAATTGGAACA
>JAJRQP010000013.1 GCA_024280195.1 Bacteroidota bacterium
ATTGTGATGCTAAATAATTATGCTGGAATGCTTTATAAAGCTGAGCAATTTAATGAAGCTGCAGAATTATATACGTATCAAGCAAAGTACAACGATGCAATTGAAATACTCGACAGTTCTGCTATTTACAACTCTTCACTGTGCTATGAAAAAGCCGAAAAATTTGACAAAGCAGCAGTGGGTTACGAAAAACTAGCTAAAGTTGGTTACAGAGGGACAACTTCTGCAATCCTTGCATCAAGTGCATACAGAAGAGCAGGAGACAATGCTAAAGCAAAAGCAATCATTGAAGAAGCGAGAAAGAAAAACCCATCTGATAAAGATTTACTGCTGGAATTGGTTAATACCAATATCGATGCAGGAGATGCTGCTGGAGCTGAAAAAGCATTAGCAGATGCAATTGCAACAGACCCTGAGAACAAGCAACTTCACTATACAATCGGAACAATTTACATCGATTTAAAGGAGAATGAAAAAGCAGAAGAAGAATTAAACAAAGCTTTAGAAATTGATCCTAACTACGTAGATGCACAGTACCAATTGGGAGCTCATTTAGTTTCTTGGGCAGGTGACCTAAACACAGAAGCAAGAAAATTAAAATTTGGTGATGCACAGTACGATGTCATGGTAGCAAAAAGTCAAGACATCTACAAAAGAGCTGTTGCACCTTTAGAGAACTACATTGCTGGTCAACCTAAAGACAAGGCAGTTTTAAACATCCTTTTCCAGTTACACAGAAACCTTGGAAACACAGAAAAAGCATTAGAATTTAAGAAAAGAGCAGAAGCACTTTAGAAGAATTATTACACTATAAATAAGTACGGGCAGGTCGCGACCTGCCCGTACTTATTTACATATACTGGCTGTACTTATTCTTATACACCATTATACTTTTTTTTACACCTCTACCCTATTATATATCAAAATAATTAATTATCTTTGCCCCCTCGTATGCAAGAGGCATGCGATTTAATAATGTCACAAATCTATCAAAACGTGACTTACAAATAATCTTTCAAGGTAGGTAGATAACTTGAAATACAAATTATTAAGCCAACATGGCAAACGAAATTAAAACGCAGGGAACTGCAGAATTTGACTGGGATGCATTAGCATTAGACGGTTACACATCAGCGGAAAGATCAGAAATGTCTGATACTTACGAAGGGACTTTGACTTCTGTCGCAGAGCATGAAGTGATTGAAGGTACAGTTATCTCTTTGAACAAGAAAGAAGTTGTTGTAAACATCGGTTCTAAATCAGAAGGTGTTTTACCAACAAGTGAATTCCGTTACAATCCAGATTTAGCAGTAGGTGACAAAGTTGACATCTATGTTGAAACATTGGAAGATAAATACGGTCAATTAATTGTATCGCACAGAATCGCTCGTGTACACAGCGCTTGGAACAAGGTTAACGAAGTACTTAAGACAGGTGAAATTATCACAGGTTTTGTTAAGTGCAGAACAAAAGGTGGACTTATTGTTGATGTTTTCGGATTGGAAGCATTCTTACCAGGTTCACAAATTGATGTTAAACCAATTAGAGACTACGATGTTTACGTTGGTAAAAACATGGAATTCAAAGTGGTTAAGATTAACCAAGAATTCAAAAACGTTGTTGTATCTCACAAAGCTCTTATTGAAGCTGAGTTGGAAGAGCAAAAGAAACAAATTATCTCTGGTCTTGAGAAAGGTCAAGTATTGGAAGGAACAGTTAAGAACATCACATCTTATGGTGTATTCATCGATTTAGGTGGAGTTGATGGTCTTGTTCACATTACTGATTTATCTTGGGGACGTGTAAATCACCCAGAAGAAATAGTTGAATTAGATCAAAAAATCAATGTTGTAATCTTGGATTTCGATAACGAAAAGAAAAGAATTGCATTAGGTCTTAAGCAATTGCAAGCTCATCCTTGGGATGCATTGTCTGAAGAAATTAACGTTGGTGACAAGGTTAAAGGTAAAGTAGTTGTTATGGCTGATTATGGTGCTTTCGTAGAGATTGCTCCAGGAGTCGAAGGTCTTATCCACGTATCTGAAATGAGCTGGTCTCAACACTTACGTTCTGCTCAAGATTTCTTAAAAGTAGGAGACGAAGTAGAAGCATCTGTTTTAACATTAGATAGAGAAGAAAGAAAAATGTCTTTGGGAATCAAGCAATTGATGCCAGATCCATGGGAAGCTATCGAAGGGAAGTTTGCAGTTGGAACTCAGCACACAGCTAAGGTTCGTAACTTCACTAACTTTGGTGTTTTTGTTGAATTAGAAGAAGGAGTTGATGGATTAGTTCACATTTCTGATCTTTCTTGGCAAAAGAAAATAAAGCATCCATCTGAATTCTGTAAAGTAGATGAGCCTTTAGACGTTCTTGTTTTAGAAATCGATAGAGAAAATCGTCGTATTTCTTTAGGACACAAACAATTGGAAGAAAATCCATGGGAAGTATTCTCTGCAACATTTGCTGAAGGAACTACTCACCAAGGAACTATTATCGAAAACAAAGACAAGTCAGGAATCGTTTCTTTACCTTACGGTTTGGAAGGGATTTGCCCAGCTCGTCACATGAGAAAAGAAGATGGTGCTAACGCGCAAGTTGAAGAGACTCTTGATTTTGAAATCATTGAGTTTAACAAAGATGCTCGTAAGATTGTTGTTTCTCACACGAAGACTTTTGAAGACATCGAAGATAACCGTCCATCTAAAAGTGGTGGAAACAAGTCTAAATCAAGTGGAGGAGGAAATTCTTCTTCAGCTCTGAAGAAAGTAAACCAAGCTTCTGAAAAATCTACATTAGGTGATTTAGATGCATTGACACAATTAAAAAACAAAATGGAAGGTAAATAAGCCAACTATTTTTTAAGATAAGAAATGGCTTCGAGAAATCGAGGCCATTTTTTTTGTATATTAAAAACATCTGATTGATTTACAATTACATTCTATGAAAATTAAATTAATTTACTGCTTCATATTAGTTACTTCGAGTGTATTCTCACAAAAATTAATATACATCCCTGACAGTAACCTAAGAAAAGAACTAAGTATTCAAGGATATACTACAAGTGATTCTCTTGATACTAAAAAAACTGTTGGTGTACTTCAGTTAAATTTAGTGAATAAAAATATTCAAAGCCTGGATGGCTTACAATACTTTCCTCGTGTTTGGAACTTGAATGTTTCAATTAATAAGCTTGAAAACTTATATTTCCTACCTCCAAATCTTCGGAACTTGAAATGTGCAAGAAACAATTTAACGTCTATAAATGAGATAACCGAAGGCTTGACCTATCTCGATTGTAGTGGGAATAAAATCTCTACAATGAAAAATATACCTGAATCATTAACTTATATAATTTTCTGCAATAACCAAATGGAAAAACTTCCAACTCTATCAAAAAACATTCAGTATATTAACTATTTCAACAATCCGATTCCCAAAGAATACTTACCATCTCTTTATAAAAAGGTTGAATGTACTCGATGTCTACAAAATTGCATTCCGAATGAACTAATTGATTGGAATATCCTCAACAACAATATTAAAAGTGAAATAAAAAAAATAAAAAAACTGGAGGTTACAGTCAATTCTAATTATAGTTGGGGAATGGGAAGTAAAAGCGAAACAATTGTTTACAAAAGTAAGTGTAATAAACTCCATTCAGATTTTATAACTGTAAAAAAGACAGCTGGACCAAGAAGCAAAGAAGAATTTGGACATATTACTGAACAAACTATTTCACATAAAAATGACATTAAGAAAGAAGAAATTAAAATAATTCTTAATAATATGTACAACCAAGTTTTAAAAATACCTTTTACTTTAAAAGATACTAACGTTGTAATAAACTTAATGGATAAAAAAAATGGAGGACCTTTAGTCTCCAATTCTTGCTCAGATTGCACTTTTTATGGATTAAAATACACATTTTACACAGAAAATGATACAATTGTATTTAGACATAGCTTTAATGATGGTAACACCTCAGGAGCTGACATTTGCTTTTATAATAATTGTCGTGAAAACCTCTCTCTAATAGCAAACTGGTTGTACCTATATAAATTTGTCAATCTAACTCATCCACAACATTTTTTAACTGACAATTTTTTCAATACTAGAAACTTAAAAAAAGTAATCGATTGGGATAAAAAATATTCCAACTAAAAAAAATTCCTCCTCAGCTAACCAAGAAGGGATTCCAATCTATATTTCTAGCAAGCTATTTCTTCAATACGTTATTGGCTAATTGAATTAAATCGCCTTTAGAATGCATTCCAATTGCTTGTTTCACTAACTTGCCTTCAGCGTTAATCATCAACAATGTTGGATACGCTCGAATTCTATATTGTCTAGCAATTTCTTTTCCATCAGGGTTTTTCTCCATTTCAATTTTTAAATTAATGAAACTGTCGTTAAATAATTCACCAACTTTCTCGTCCTTAAAAGAAGTTGCTGCCATTCTCCGACATGGTCCACACCAATCTGTATAGCAGTCGATGAAAATTAATTTCCCGCTTTCTTTCGCCATAACTTTAGCTTCTGCCAATGTTACGTGCTCAAATTCAATTCCTGTAGCTTCTGTTTTTGTTGCAGAAGTCATCACGATAACCGATAACAATGCCACAAATAAAATTCCTAATTTATTCTTCATTTCGTTGTTTTAATTAATAGAACGGAAAATTAATGTTTTTCTTACAGCTTTTGTTTCAAAAAAAATCACTAATCTAGTATTCCAAAGTTGTTACTATTAACTCAAAATTCATTCCAGAGAAGAATGCAAATAACTTTTCTAACAAAAGATGAACAGTTGATTGAAGAAGTACATTCTTTTCTTCGAGAATGGAACAATGAATCCCCTTTTGTAGAAACCAAAACTTCAGGTTCGACAGGGGAAGCAAAAACAATTCGCATAGAAAAAAAATACATGCTCGCATCTGCAAAAATGACGGGTGACTTTCTAAAATTAAAAGAAGGACAAAATGCACTTTTATGCCTTTCTACGAAAACAATTGGCGGAAAAATGATGCTTGTTAGGTCAATCGTTTTAAACTTGAACTTGTATGTTTCTGATGTCTGCTCTACTCCACTTGAATTAGTCAATGACACCATTCATTTTGCGGCAATGGTCCCGCTACAAGTTAGTGCTAGTATTAAAAAAACACCGAAGCAACTAAAAAGCATTCATCAACTTATTATTGGTGGAGCACCAATTTCTCGTGAATTAGAGATACAATTACACGACTTTTCCAATAACGTTTACCAAACCTTTGGAATGACAGAGACCATTTCTCACATCGCCCTCAGAAAGTTGTCATCTGGTGAGCAATTCTATTCTGCCCTTTCTGATATTTCATTCTCAACAGAAGACGATTGCCTTATCATTCATGCACCTAACTTGGGAATTGAAAAGTTGATTAGTAATGACATCGTTGAGCTAATTTCTCCCACTCAATTCCTTTGGAAAGGCAGAAGTGATTTTATCATCAATAGCGGAGGTATCAAACATTCTCCTGAAGAATTGGAAACTGCCCTCTCTCCTATTCTTAACAACGTTTTTTTCTTAACTGGGATTCCTGACACACAGCTCGGACAGAAAATTGTGTTAATCATAGAATCAGTAGAAGAGGAAATCGATAAAAAACAACTGTCGAGTGTTCTCAATAATTACCAACTTCCCAAAGAAGTCTATTTTATTCCAATTTTTGCAAGAACTGATAGCGGCAAAATTAACCGTACTGAAACATTAAAAAATATCTCCAATGCTCCGAAGCAAGTACTATAATATTTTAGGCTTGTCAACGACAGCATCTCATCAAGAGGTTAAAAAGCAATACCGAAAATTGGTCATGCAATATCATCCTGATGTCAACGCAAGTGCTGATGCACAAGAAAGATTTATTCAAATTTCTGAAGCATATGATATTATTATCAATAATAAAATTCCGAAAGATAAAAAATCATTAACTCCCGAAGAGAAGAAAAAAGACAGAGAAGAGCGAATGAAAACGGCTCGAAAGCGTTTTAAAGAGCAAGAATTACGAGAGAAAAGAGAAAATGAATACTATTTTCAGTCATTAACATCAGGAACTAAGTGGAAAGTGTTTAGAACGATTACTCTTGTTGGAGCAATGCTTAGCTTATTCCTTTTCTTAGATTTAATTCTCCCCAGACATTATGAGAAAGATGAAGTTGTTGCTTATCGAGTAAATATTGCAAATGGCCCAAGCGGACAGAATCTAAGTCTAGTTAAAACTCGTAAAGAAAAACTTTATTGGATTAGCGGATTAGACTATCATCTCACCTCTAAAACACGACTTGTTAACATTGAAAGAACCTGGTTTTTTCACAGTCCCGTTCGTTTAATTGCCAGAGCCAAAATTGAAAGAAAAAATTACGGAGTGCATTTCACCTTCTTCAATGCGAGCTGGTTGCTTATTGTCCTATTTTTAATTCCGGCAGCAACTTTCTTCTATAAAAGAATGACACTGAACTTCACATTCCTCTATCACTTGAGTTATTTCGGAATTAGTTTATTGATAATTGTATTCCTTTTGACAGGATATCGATGGGCTCACTTATTGACTTTTGGCTTTCTTTAGAAACGCTTCATTGCTCGTTCCATATCACGCTTATCATCCTTATCTTTTAGATCTTGACGTTTATCGTGCAACTTCTTTCCTTGTGCTGTAGCAATATTCAATTTTGCCCAACCTTTCTCAGAAATAAAAATTTTAAGTGGAACAACGGTGTTACCTTTTACTTTTAAAAATTTTTCAATTTTTTGAATTTCTTTCTTGTTAAGTAGTAGTTTTCGATCCGTTCTTGGCTTGTGATTATAAATAGAACCATTCTCGTATGCTGTAATGTGCATATTCCTAATCCACACTTCTCCAGAATCATACACGCAGTAAGCTTCTAAAATAGATGCTTTACCACTGCGAATACTTTTGATTTCTGTACCTGTCAGCACTAGTCCAGCAGTGAACCTATCAATTAAATGATATTCAAACTTTGCTTTTTTATTCTTTATGTTGACTTGTTTCTCCACTTATTAAAATAACAGTATGCAAAAGTAAGGAATTAATGATTCAATCATCTAATGTTTTAATGATTTAATACACAACCAACTTAAGTGCTACTCCTGAATCATTCGTTCCATAAGTCTCTCTAACAAAAGACAACTTATTTTTGAGTCATTCATCCATTAAATCATTAATTCCTTACCTTTGCAAAGTGAGAATTCCTTCTAAACATATAGAGAATGCGGTCGATCAAATTGCATCCTTACCTGGCATTGGTCGAAAGACAGCTTTAAGGTTGGTTTTGCAATTACTTAACAGAACGGAGAATGAGATTAAAGAGTTTTCTGAGTCCTTTCTCCAGATGAAAGAACACGTTAAAAAATGTACAACCTGCGGCAATGTTTCCGACTTTGAAATATGCGCAATTTGCAAAGATGATAATAGAGATAAAACTCTCGTTTGCGTTGTAGAAGATATCAGAGACGTTCTAGCCATTGAAGCGACTCAATCATTCAAAGGGATTTACCATGTTTTGAACGGAATCATTTCTCCAATGGATGGTATTGGTCCTGCTGATTTGAATATAGAGAACCTACTTTATCGCGTTCAGTCTGAAAACATTTCTGAAATCATTTTTGCTTTAAGCGCAACTATGGAAGGCGATACCACTAATTTCTATTTGTACAAGAAATTAAAAGAGTATGACCTTGAATTTTCAACTTTATCGAGAGGAGTTTCTATTGGATCTGAATTACAATACGCAGATGAAATCACACTCAGCCGTTCAATCATCAATAGGCAACCTTTTGAGTTCTAAACACTCATTTGTGAAAAATTAAGTTTACCACTATCAATCATTACACTACATTTTTATGTATGTTCGCAGCATATTAACCAAAACAAACAAATATGTTAAAAGAGTTCAAAGCATTTATCTTGACGGGCAACGTTGTAGATCTTGCAATTGCAGTAATCCTTGCTGGTGCAGTAGGATCAGTAGTAAAAGGTTTCGTAAGTATGATTATGATGCCGATTATTGGGATGTTTACAGGCGGATCTAGTTTTGCTGACAAAGTGATTGAATTATCACCTGCAGTAGAAGAAGTTCTTGCTGAAAATGGAGATGTTATTACTAAAGCAGTTCCTGCTAATAACTTACAATACGGTGCTTGGATTGATACAATCATCAGTTTAATCATTGTTGGTTTTGTATTGTTTATGATTGTAAAAGCATACAACAAAGCGAAGAAAAAACAAGAGGAAGCTCCTGCAGCTCCACCTGCTCCAACAAAAGAAGAAGTTCTTTTAGGAGAAATCAGAGATTTATTGAAAAAATAGTCTTTTCAACCAAAAAAAATGCCTGTTCAATTATTTGAGCAGGCATTTTTTATGCAAAAGACTTTACTCGGTATAATTATTGTACCTTTGTAACCAGTTCTTTGGGGTCGTACTGGATTTGACAGCGATAGCAGTCGTTTAGTGCAAGCATGTCGAGCAATGTGGTGAGTCTCGTAAATCATTAGTCACAAACTATAATTGACAATACGTCTTTTAGACTTGCTGCCTAATTTGTTAGACAAATTAAGCTTTATTGAGCGGAAGTATAGTACGCCAACGAGTTCCTTCTCCTTTGCTTCCGTCTGTTAAGCGAGGAACCAGAAGGACCATAAATTACAGAATAGAGCTAACGATTCTTCTAAGTTAGTTCGAGATTGAGAAGATAAGTGTAACTATTGGGTGTCTTTGTCCGAGGTTGCATCGAAAACCTAATCAAAGAATAAGCATGTAGAAAGCTGAATTATTCGTCGTTTGGACGAGGGTTCGAAACCCTCCGACTCCAC
>JAJRQP010000244.1 GCA_024280195.1 Bacteroidota bacterium
CTTACACATTCATATTCAAAGCAAGTGGTACAAGTTCTTGTATTATTCTTTTTGGTTTCAATTTTTCACATTAAAAAAGGCACTAAAAAAGAATGGAATTAATCCTCAAGACTTTGATTTATTTATGTCAAATGTTTTATTTCCTAGTGGTATTCTTTCTTGGATGCTTGCAAAAAAATATAAGAAGAGGTTATTTCATTTAGAACATTGGTCTGGAATTAAAAAATTTCTCAGCAGTGATTATCACAAACGAAAAGGAAAAAAAGCGTTAGGTTATGCATCTAAAATTGGCGTTGTTTCAAAAGTTCTGAAGAATGAAATTGTTGCAAATCAACTTGATGCTAAAATCAGTATTGTTCCTAATGTGGTTCTTAGTAATTTCACTTATCTAGAAAAGAAAAAAGAGGAAAACACTATTCGATTTATTGCAATAGCAAATTGGAGATCACCAAAGAATCCTTTTTTGTTTTTAGATGCGTTGAGAGTTTTAAGTAGTAAATTTCCAGATAAAAGATTCCAAATTAACTTGATTGGAGAAGGGGAGCAATTGCAAGAAATAAAATCTCGTAATTATCCTTTTCAAATAGATTATTTAGGTAACATTCCTAACGCTGAAATAAATATCCATTTTCAAAAGGCAGATTTCTTCCTACATGGTTCTGATTTTGAAACATTTTCAATTGTTACTGTAGAAGCACTATTGACTGGAACACCTGTGATTGGAAGTCCTGTTGGGATAATCCCCGAGGTAATTAATGATTCGAATGGTGTAATTTGTGAAAACTCTTTAAATAGTTGGGTAAATGGCATTGAGAGTGCAATAAGTTTTGAATTTAACCATTCTGTAATTGCAAAGAATATAAAAGAGATTTATTCAATAAAGAGAATAACTGCTATTCTTAAATCATTTATTGAAGATTAAAATAACGTAAATGGGAATAATAGAAAATCAAAGTAAAAATAACCTAGTGATTCTGATACTCGCTGTGTTTTTTGGCGCTTTGAATAATATGATTCTTTTTCCAACGGCTCTTTCTAAAGAAGAATGGGGGATAATTCGTTTTCTGCCTACAGTGGCAATAATTGGAAGTAATTTCGCCTTATTCGGAACGCCTCAAATTCTGTTGAAATTCATGCCTTCTTACAAGGATGAATCTAATAAAAACGGTGGACTTCTTCGCTTTAACATTTTGCTAGGTAGTGTAGGACTGTTGTTGATGATTGCTCTTTTGATCTTCTTTAAGAACGGTATAGGAGCGGTTTATGAAGAAAACGCCTCACGATTAAATGATTACTACATTTATATTTTTCCGTTGTTAATTTTGTCTTTCTTGACAGAAATTCTCAGTGCGTTCGCAAGGGCTCATTTCCATTCTGTATTTCAACTATTCTTAAAGGAGATTGTACATCGGGTAATTCAAGCATTTTTACTTGTTCTGCTGATTGCTAAAGTCATTGACTTCAACTTATTCATTCTTTTGTTTTCATTTTCTTTATCAATTAACGTTGTCCTCTTGCTCAATTCTTTAAAGAAAAAGAAGATTTTAGATTTTAAAAAGGCTGCTCTACCAAAGAAAGAGAAAAAAGCAATTTTAAAGTATGGATTCTCTTCTTTACTAACCACATTTGGAGCATCTGTCACAGGTAGAATTGATAGTTTGATGGTGACGGCTTTAGTTTCAGGAGGTATTTTGGCTGCAAATGGTGGTTTAGAAGCTGTTGCTATTTATTCTTTTGGAGCTTATCTGGTAACGATAGTTGAAATGCCTGCTCGGGCTGTTTCGAGTATTGCAAACAGCATCATCGCACAAGCTTGGGATGAGGATAATGTAACTGAATTGAAAACAATCTATCAAAAGACTGCTATCAATCAGATGTTGGTTGGTATGTTATTATTTATTCTGATCTGGGCAGGAATAGACGAGCTATTTGAATTAATCGGAAAATATGAAGAAGCAAAATGGGTGGTTCTGTTTTTAGGATTAGGGAAACTCGTGAATATTTCTTCAGGTTCACATGCAGCGATAATTGTGACTTCTAAATTCTACATTTTTTCCATGTATGGGATGATGTTATTAGCAATAATGACATTTGCGTTGAACCTATACTTTATTCCTCTTTACGGAATAAACGGAGCGGCAATTGCAACCCTAATTGCTCTTGTTGTTTACAATGGACTTTCTGTCCTGTTATTAAAAGTTAAAGTGAACTTGCAGCCTTTTACCAAGCAATCCATTATTCTATTCGTTATTTCTGCAGCATTATTTTACCTGGCCAATTGGATGGACTTTAATTGGAATCCAATTATTGAAATAGGTGTAAAATCAATTATCCTGAGCGCCTTGTTTGTAGCTGCGATTTATTTCTTGAGAGTTTCTCCCGATATGAACCAAACAATAAGAAACATCATACGCAAAACCTCAAAGAAAATTGCACGCATACTAGTTTTTCCAATTCTACATAAAATTGGGGGAGAGAAATGGCTGAATAAAGGTGCTTCAAATGCAATTTTGAACATCATGTATCATGGGGTTGTCGAGATTTTTAAAGAGAACAACTTGAACAGAAATATCAGTGCAACTCAATTTGAAAAACATCTGATTTACTTGAAAGAGAATTTTGAAATTTTATCGCTTGAAGAATGTAAAAACCAAATAAAGAATAGAACTTTAAAAAGGCAAGCTGTCACATTGAGCTTTGATGATGGCTTTGAAAATAATTTATCTGTTGTTTTACCCTTGTTAGAAAAGTATAATGTCCCTGCTACCATTTATGTTTTAGGTTACCTAGCTAACGAGAATTATCAAGCTATTCGTACAACATGGTCTAATTATGTAGATTTACTATTAAGCGCGGGAGAAAGAGATGAATTGAATAGGATTCTTGGTTGTGATTTGAAGAAGCAAAATGAGTTTTATCATTTTGTAAAAGAAAAATCATCCAACGAAATGATGGAATTACTATTAGCGTTTGAAAAATCTTCAATTGTAAATGAAGTATTACATTCTGCAGAACGTGAGTCTTATAAAATGTTATCAAGAAAACAAATTATCCAACTTTCAAATTCTTCATTAATTACGATTGGAAGTCATGCATATTGGCATTGCAACATTGGAAAGCAGGATAAAGTTGCAAGTATTGAAGAATTGAAAAAATCAAAACAAGAATTAGAAGAATTAATAGGAAATGAAGTGACATCTTTGGCATACCCAGACGGGAGTTATACGAGAGATGTAATTGATATTGCCGAAGAAATAGGTTATAACGATCAATGGGCGGTTACTTACCAATATCCTGAAGATAATAATGACCCTAGAATTATACACAGGTTTGGTATTGCAACACAAACAACTTTTGAGTCCAATATGTTTTTTATCAATAAAGCATTTTCGAAAAAATCATTTTAATGTTGTAAATTAGAATTATGAAATATATTTTTCAGAGAATTTCTAAGAATAGTCTAAGTGATATTGCTTCTTTGTATGCGAGTTCTTTTGATGTGTCAGTTTCGATTGATGAACTGGAAGCAAAATACAATACGCAAGATTTTGGAGAATCATACACGGGGTTTATTGCAATAGATGAGCAAAAAGAAGTTGGTGCGTATTATGGTGTTTTCCCTTGTGAAGTTAACTATGAAGGAAAAATGTATTTATGCGGACAATCTGGTGACACAATGACTGCTCCAAAACATCGAAAAAGAGGTTTGTTTACCTCACTTGCAAAAGAAACTAATCAGTTATGCAAAGAAGTTAATATGGCATTCGTTTTTGGTTTTCCGAATGAGAATTCATTGCCAGGTTTTGAAAGAAAGTTGGATTGGAAATTTTACGGAAGAATGCAAATGTTTAGTATTTCAAATAAAGTGAAACTCCCATTTTGTGAACTAGCATCTAAGTATTCTGTATTTAAAACATTTTATCGGAGCCTTGTTAAATTTAGACTTAGAAAGAGGTTAATTAGTTCCAAAGAAATTCAATTCAATCAATTCACAAATTCCCTTGTTAAAGATGCAAAATTCATTGATTATAAGATGAATAAGTCGAAAGACATTTATTGCATCTCAATAAACGGGTTTAAAATGATTCTAAAAGCGGAACCTCATTTAATGATAGGAGAGGTTGAATATTTTGAAAAATCTCGAACAAAGGATTTTATAATCATAATAGAACAGTTAGGGATTAAGGTTCTAGCAAAGAAAACGCAATTGACTCTAAGTAAGAATCATTGGTTGTATGCTTATTTAGAAGATGAAATAGATCCTTCGGATTCTTTACCGATTGGTTTTTATGAAATAAAGAGTGAGATTGATTACTCTAAATTCTCGTTCTCAATGTTGGACTATGATACGTTTTGATTTTACTCCTTAACAAATGCCCTAATCTCCAATAAATGAACCTTCTCAACCGTATTCGCTGTAACAGTCACTGTTTTCTTAATCTCGTTAACCTGTCCTGGTTTAGGATGAAAAACAACACGAATTACATCCGATTCTCCAGGTAAAATTGGTCCTTCTGGTTTTTCAGGCATTGTACATCCACAACTCGCAGACACATCAGAAACAATGAGTGGCTTATCTCCTGTGTTTGTCAGAGTAAAAACTGTTTCATTGTCGCTATCTGGTAAAACATCTCCGTAATCGTGGGTTAATTTATCAAACTCAAGAGTCGTAGAACTCGCTTTTAATAGCGCAACTCTTTCTTGCTCCTCTCTCTCTATTTCTTTCAATGTTTCTTTTAATTCGGCTTCAGATTGAGAACCTGCAGCAACTGTAGAAGCAACATCACCTGATTTAATTTCAAACTCTTCAGAAGAATTACAAGAGATTAAGCTCAAAAGTAAAAGCGCAGAAATGTATTTAATTGTCATTGTATTTAATTTTATGATAGGTCAAATTTAAGAATTCTATTCCAATCCTGCTTCATTGTAAGCATCAGATTCAATGATTTCGATTGCTTTTTGCAAGATTTCATTGGAGTCGTTGTAAATTTCATAAAACTCTTTGAAACTCCAGATGTTTTGCGCTAGAATTGCTTTGATACGAAGTTTAAGCAAGTCTTCACTTTCTCTATATCCTTCTTCATCAAATATCAAAGTAGAATCTTCTTTCTCTGCGTATTTTGCTAGTTCTGCAATGATTTTTTCATCGACAATAAAGTTCTTTTTAAAGTCAGAAAATTCCGGATATTTTTTTCGTAGCTTCTTTCTATTCTTGTTAACATAAGTCAATGTGAATGCGTTTAAATGCCCTCCACGGATGATGGATGTAAAATAATCACTCACACCTGTTGTGTCCAATGAAACAAAAAAGTCAGGCATGATTCCTCCACCACCATAAACTGTTCTTCCGGTGACCAATGTTTTGTGCATCAATGAATCTGGCAATTTGATAGAATCACTATTCGTATATTCTCCGTTCTTGTATCGGTTAATTAAATCATTGTGGTAAGCATCCACATCGTCGTAGGGTTTCTGAATAAAACGACCACTAGGCGTGTAATATCTAGCAATGGTTAATCTAATTTGAGACCCATCCGATAAGTCAATCGGTCGCTGTACCAATCCTTTTCCAAAAGTTCTACGACCGATAATAAGACCTCTGTCCCAATCTTGAATTGCGCCAGATAGAATTTCACTGGCAGATGCAGAAGTTTCGTCTGTTAGAATCACGAGTCTTCCTTTTTCCCAAAGACCTTTCTTTTCGGTTTTTAAATCAATACGAGGTTGAACTCTTCCTTTAGAATAGACTACCAATTTATCTTTGGTTAGGAACTCATCTGCCAAATATTTTGCAGCATAAAGCAATCCTCCTCCGTTTCCTTGTAAATCAAAGATGAGGTTCTTCATTCCTGCTTTTTTTAGTTTCTTGATGCCTTCTTGCACCTCTACTAAAGAATTTCGAGAGAATGTATTCATTTTAATATAGCCTGTCGTTGGTGTTACCATATATGCCGCATCTACAGAATGAACAGGAATAACATCTCTTGTAATGGTAAAATCAATTGGTTTCTTCGTTTTATTTCGGAGGACTTGAACATCTACTTTTGTGCCTTTATCTCCCAACAATCGTTTTCGAACTCCGCTGTTTTTTAATCCATTTCCAGCAACATCCTCCTCAGCAATGGATACTATCTTATCTCCAGCTAATAAACCAACCTTTTCAGAAGGTCCACCGGGAATTGTTGCGACAACCGTTAACGTGTCTTTTAAAATTTGAAAACGAATACCTATTCCAACAAAATTCCCGTTAATTCTTTCGTTTGCACCTGATACTTCATTTTTAGAAATAAAAGTAGAGTGGGGGTCCAATTTTTCTAGAAGGGCAACAATTGCTGTATTGGTTAATTCTTCTGAATTCACATCGTCAACATATAAATGCTCAATGGCAGAGATTACTTCATCAAATTTCTGAGTGGTTTCTGTTCTTCCGTATTGTGCTATAGCTGAATTGCTAATAACAAATACAAGGATGGTAATTGCGGATAATATCTTCATTCTTTTAATTTTCTGTTCGTTCTGTTAAGACAAGAATAATGCCTTTCTTTTTTGTGTAATCTAATAACGGTAAAACAATTGAATTAGTAACAAGTCTTGCTTTACTTTTTTAGAAAAATTGTGAAATTGGCTATCAACTTTCATTTGTGGATTGATTTTGGTCATTCAGTCAAGTTCGAGTCGTTATTTTTTGTTTCTTCGTACTACTTTAAATTCCTATGATAAAATACCTCATTATATTTTTTGTTTTTTTCTTGTTCTCAAACGTTCAAGCACAAAATCCAAAGATTGATAAGTTAGAAATGCTTTTCTCACAAAAGCATTATAAACGAGTGTATCGAAAATCAAAGCGGTTATTGGATAATCCAGAATATGATTTTTCCATGATGCCGACTTATTACAAAAGTTTGAGTTTATTTCAGTTAGCACAGAATAAGTATTGGTTTGGCAGACATGATCAAGCTCTTGAGGATGCAAAACGCCTGTTTTTGGAAGTTAGAAATTCAGAGAATGGTCAAAAAATATTCAACGCCCACATGTATGAGATTGCTTGGTTGAAAGAAGATTTAATCTCTTGGGCATCCGATCTTAAAAGAATGGGAGAAGGGAATAAGTTCAATGAAGTGCAAAAAGTGATAGAACAGACGTTTGGAGAATTTAACCTTGCTGTGCTTCCCGACGAGCATTCACACAGCGACGAATCTACTGTTGTTCACACTGAAGTAGGAACGGTTCGGTCAGGTATTGTCAAAGAAGCTAAAAGATACATCGGTGTTCCTTATGTTTGGGCTGGCACATCACCCAAAGGATTTGATTGCAGTGGCTTTACAAGTTATGTGTTAAACAAATCTGGAAAAGAATTGCCAAGAAGGTCTTCAGATCAGTATTCATTATCTAATAAAATCAAACAGAAAGATGTGCAACCAGGAGATTTAGTCTTCTTTAGTAATGGGCAAGAAATATCTCACGTTGGAATAGTTGTTTCAGAAAATGGAAGTCCATTAACGATGATTCATGCAAGTTCTAGTAAAGGAATTATCATTACGAATGTTGAACAATCTACTTACTGGTCTAAGCGCTTGAAAGGTTTCGGCACGTACGTTAATTAATTTTATTTATTTGCTGAAAGCTTGCTAATATAGCTGCTAAGCTAGAGAAGACAAGAAGAATTCCTCCTATGCTAAAAAAGAGAGCTTGCTCTACCTTCAATAATAGGATGAATTCAAAATAAAGAACTCCTAGAGCAATTATAGCTAGTAACACCTTGTTAATCCCTCTTAATTTGATAAGAAGAATTATTCCTGATAATAGAACGATTCCTGCTAAAATTAAGTTCCAACTAGCAGAAAAATAAGATGGTTTAACAAGAGAAATAATTAATGGAATAAAGATACCAAGGCTCAATATAGATGTTCCAATTTTAAAATTATCAGGTGCTTTATTGATGCTAATTAATAGAATAAGTGTAGTGAGAATTAATCCGAATAAAATCATTTTGATTCCACTTGCTATTAATTCTTCTTTAAAAAAGACAACATCTAATGTATAATAAGTGAAAAAGGCGGAAGTAATTAGTATTCCAAGAATTAAAATTTTAAATCTCATTTTGTTGTAGGTCCTCCCATTTTTGTAAAAACACTATCGACAGGTTCCCAAAGCTCTATTTTATTGTCTTCTAAATCTAAAATATGAACAAACTTACCATAGTCATAAGATTCAATGGCATCTAGAATTGTCACACCATTCGCCTTTAATTTCTCAACTAATCCTTCGATGTTTTGTACGCGGTAATTAATCATAAACTCCTTTTCAGAAGGATTAAAATACTCTGTATCTTCTTTAAAAGGACTCCAATTTAAGTAATTGATTTCATCTGGATTATTTGCATTTCGAAATTCAAAAGCAGAACCATACTCCGATGTTGCCAAGCCTAAGTTCTCTCCATACCAATCCATTGATTTCTTTGGGTCTTTTGACTTGAAAAAAATACCGCCAATACCTGTCACTTTTGGAGTTGTCTCTTTTGCAGTTTTTTCAACGTTTTTTATAGTATCCATGAACGAGTTTTAAGTGTTTTAGCTTGTATCTTACAACTAATATAGTAAAAGTTAATTTAGGAGAGTTGATATTTCACAAATACCCCATCCCCCAATAAACGATATAACCTGTCATTTCTTTGTTTAACTTGTTCCACAATCTAAAATTATCAAAATTTGGAATGATCCATTGGTCCCATTGATAAGAGTGA
>JAJRQP010000245.1 GCA_024280195.1 Bacteroidota bacterium
ATTTTTTCTATTGCACCAAGAATAAACGCTGCAGGGAGGTTAAGATCAGGTCGTTATTCGGTAGAATTAATGATTTCTGAAGATAGAAATGAAATCCACCAATTGGCAACAGAAATTAACGAAGACAACCTCGAAAGAAGAGAGCTGGACAAGCAAATCACAGAAGAAGCATTGGCGCAAATAGATGAGGATAAAAATTCTCCAAGTAAGTTTTCCAATGTTGTTTTTAGTGAGAATTGGCACAAAGGAGTTGTGGGTATTGTTGCGTCGAGAATTATAGAAAAACATTACAAACCTACCATTGTTTTGACTCAATCAAATGGGTTAATAACAGGTTCTGCTCGTTCTATAAAAGGCTTTGATATTTACGAAGGACTTTCTAAATGCGAAGATTTATTAGAACAATTTGGAGGACATACATTTGCAGCCGGAATGACATTAAAGCCAGAAAATTTAGATGCCTTTAAAAAGAGGTTCGAGGAGGTTGCGTCAGCCTCATTGACCAAAGAATTAATGGTGGAAGAGCAAATCATTGACATAGAATTACAGTTTAATCAAATCTTCAATCAAGAAGAAAACCGATTAAAAGTTCCTCGATTAAAACGAATTATTTCTCAGTTTGAACCTCACGGTCCTGAAAACATGAAACCTGTTTTTATCAGTAAGAACGTTTATTCTACCGATGTGAGATTGTTAAAAGATGCACACCTTAAACTGACAATGACTCAACCTGAATTCGATGTTGTCATTGAAGGCATTGGATTCAATATGGCAGAAAAGAAGGATATTGTTGCTTCGGGATTACCTTTTGATGTTGTTTATACACTTGAAACCAATCGCTGGAGAGACAGAGAAACGGTTCAAATGAATGTAAAGGATATTAGAAGTTCTATTTAACGATGTCTTTAAATTTAATGACTCAAGGTTATTTTTTTATAAACTTTATTTTCATTTACGATAATTGCTAAAGTGTAAATTCCAGAAGCTTCTTTGGATATATCAATTGATACAACTTGCTGTTGAGAGGAAGATGATCTTACAATTTTTCCAATCGAATTATAAACAATGACTTCAAATTCTTCAGAGACATTGTCAATTTGAATATTGAATTTCCCATCCGTTGGGTTTGGATAAATAGAAACATTCTCTTCCAATTCATTTTCTTCTAACCCATTAACACCCACTTCTATTGTGACTGTATTGCTACTCGAACAGTTACCAAGTGTACTTGTCAAAATTACAGTGTATGTTCCGATCGTGTTAAATGTATTTGTTGGAGAAGAGGCAGAAGAAGTGTTTCCGTCTCCAAACACCCAAGAATAAATCGTTCCAGTAGTTCCAATGCTGTTAAAATTGACAGGCTGTCCAGTTACAACGGTATACAAATTAGCATCTGCAACAGTTATAGGTGTAACATCAACATTCACAATGACATCTACTGGAGTGCTAGAACAGTTGCCAGTTTGACCTGTAACTGTGTAAGTTGTTTGACCACTTGGAGATACATTAATAGATGCGCCAGTCATACCATTGCTCCAACTATAGGTTGTTGCTCCAGAAGCTGTTAATGCAACAGAATTGCCCGAACAAATGGTTGTATCAAAGGTGTTAACTGTGATGGAAGGATTGTCAAGAACAGTAATATAGTTCACAACAGAAATTGTGTCTGTATCCACTCCGTCAGAAACGATTAACTGAACGTCAAAGGTTCCAGAATTAGAATATTGGATTCCAACGGGGTTCTGATCTGTTGATGTTAAAATTGTAGCTCCATCAAAACTCCACAACCAACTTGTAGGAGTTCCATTGATAGAAATATCAGTAAAATCAATCATTTCTCCTGCACAAATTGATTGAGTAGAAGATTGAAAATAAGCAGTTAGGGTATTTGATAAAGCAACACAAAAATTATGACTTGCACTCGATCCAAAATCTGAGGTTGGCATGGTAACATAATTCCCACCTAATAAATCATCGATAGAATAATTTCCATCAACAGAGCAGCTTCCGTATTGTGAACCAAACATACCATCTCCATAAGAATCGCTAATAATAAAGTCGTAGCAACCATCGGGTAAACACAAAGGAATTAAATAATTAACGCCAGAACCGTCATCTGAGTAAGGCCCTCCAGAAAATAAGGATGTACCAGAAGAATTAACAATTTGCCAAGTAGTTTCTGAGCCCCAGCAATCAGTTGTTAAATTCAAGGTTAACTCATTTGCATTAAGTGTAATTGTAAAAGGTTTAGAAGAAGCATCATTATTTGGCTCTTCATCAATCTGCCCATTTGGTAAGGTTGTAAAAGAATTAAAGGTATGTTGACCCGAAGGGAGAGATGTTATAATAGGTAGCGTAATGTTTTCTGATTCTCCGGTTAATAAATTTCCAGACCAGTTAAATGTTTGGTTTGTTCCTCCATCGACATTGTAATTAATAACTACCGACGTTAAATCTAAACTTGCAACATTTGTAATTGTAACAATTGGTTCAAATGAGTCAGAATTACAATAATTAGAATTTGGATTAATAATACTAGAAACTGCTGCGTCATAATCATTCATAAAATAATTAGGAGACTCCCAAACCCCTCGGCCATATGTTCCCGCTCGAATGACGTTTGAGGATTCATTGATTTCTAAATCATTTACGATGACATTAGGAAGGTTGTTCATAAACTGAATCCAGATATTTACAACATCATCCCAATAATACACTCCAATATCAGTTCCAACATAAATTCCACCGGTTGTTCCAACATCGTGTTTAACAATATTACAAGGAAGGTTTGGTAAGTTACCAGTAATATTCATCCAAGTAGTACCACCATTTGTTGTGTGAAAAACATGGTTAGCATTATCCCATCCACCTCGAGTAATCCATAATTCGGTTGAATCAGTTGGATTTACTTCTATAGACGTGATAATTGAATTTGTTGGTAGATTTCCTGAAATGTCTATAAAACTTACACCATTATCTGTAGTTTGATAAATGTTATCAGCTGTTGCAACGAAAATAGTATTTGAATTCCCATCATAGATTTCAACACAGCGAAGCTGCTCAGGAAACACAAAAGTAGAAATCTGTCCCCAACCAGTTGCATAATTATACTCATGCAGGTCAGTATATCCTGCAACAACTCTATCATTATTTTTATCCATGTCCATTGGTGTTACCCATCTTCCTGATTCAGGGCTACCAACACCGGAAACAGAAGCTCCGCCATTTGTTGAACGATAAAGGCCTCCATTTTGAATCATTCCAAAAACAATATTTGAATTGTTTCTGTCGACACCTGCTTCCATGCCATCTGCTCCGTAATATACTTTCCACTCAACACCGTTCCAAGCATAGCCACCATTATCTTGCAAACCGCCAGCTAGTGCATTAACATCATTCTGTGATCCGGCAATTCTGTAAAACTGTCCGATTTGAAGTCCGTCAGTCAAGTCTGTAAAACTACCTGCATTATTGGTTGATTTGTAGATCCCCCCATCACTACCGCAGTAAAGACTTCCATTAATGTATTTTAAAAAATGAATATCAGCGTGTGTATAGGCAGGATCAGAAGGTGTGCTCCAGTTATTTACAGCTGTCCAATCGGTTCCTGAATTAGTCGACTTCCAAAGGTTCAAAACGCCCGATATTAGTTCGTTTTCATTTGTTTGTGAACAAGCAAAAGCCATATCGTACCACGCTTGAGAAGACTCAAATATATCAGTAGTAGAATTCATTTCTGTAAAAGACACCCCTGAATTTATTGATTGGTAAACTCCCTGAAAACCATTCCCAGTGGTTGCGCTTAATATATAAACGTAATTATTATTGGCTGCTGTTGTTGCGATTGCTAAACGCCCAGAGGCAGCAGGCAATCCAGTAGATGAAGAACTCCATGTTGAACCGCCATCTATACTAGTGTATAACACACTTGAC
>JAJRQP010000246.1 GCA_024280195.1 Bacteroidota bacterium
GAGTAATTTGCCAATCATTATTGGCTCCATTAGAAACATAGGTATACCAAACTTCATTAACTGAAACACTATTACATGCTCCGTATAAAATGTTTGCACTGGTTGCACCAACCGTCGTCCCATTTACACAAATATTTCCAGTTGATAAATCAAGAGGAGTCGCTGTAGCACAATTATCACTTTGTCCATAATTAACAAATGAGATAAGTGTAGTTACTAAAAACTGAATTAAGTATAAATTTCTCATTTCTCATATGAATTAATGTGAGTAATTCTTTTAATAGGTCTAAAGTCAGCAGCATTAATTACATCGTATGGTAGAACGAGAATTCTCATTTGCGCATCCACATTTAGATATGAAATCTCATTTTGATTTCTTGCATTCTTTATTTTTGGGTATAAATCAATTGGAAAAGAAGGCAAACTTCTCGTGCCAATCATTTGAATTTGATAGGTTCCAGAGAGCTCATCCGATAATTCTAGATATTCTGCAACCTGCTTTTCTGTAAGATTTGATTGTCCAATTGAACAGAAAGGCATGGCAAAAAATACGAACATAATGAAAGTTAGTTTCATAGTTAATTTTAGTTTTCTTCTAGTTAATAGCTTAATTATATTAATCTAACGAGAAAAGAACACAAAGGTTGCCAAAAAAAAGACTTACAAATTGATTTGTAAGGGTTTTGAATGATTTTATATCAACTACAACCCAAAGGCATTCTTCACTTTATCCACATAGTCTAATGCTTCCCAAGTAAACAATTCAACCTCTCTTGAAATTGTTGTTCCATCAGGAGCCGTAAAAGTTTTAGTCACCACTTCATTCTTTCTTCCCATGTGTCCAAATGCCGCTGTTTCAGAATAGATAGGGTTTCTTAGTTTCAAACGTTGTTCGATAAAGTAAGGACGCATATCAAATATTTCAGAAATTTTCTTTGCCATTTCTCCATCCGTGACATCAACTTTAGAAGTTCCATAAGTATCAATAAACAAACCACAAGGTTCTGCTACACCAATTGCATAAGAGACCTGAACTAACACCTCATCGCACAAACCTGCTGCAACCATATTCTTTGCAATATGTCTTGTTGCATAAGCTGCAGAACGGTCAACTTTAGACGGGTCTTTCCCAGAGAATGCACCACCACCGTGAGCACCTTTTCCTCCATACGTGTCAACAATAATCTTACGACCTGTTAATCCTGTGTCACCGTGAGGTCCACCGATGACGAAAACTCCAGTTGGGTTAATATGGTATTGAATTTCATCTGTAAACAATGCTTGAATGTTTGCTGGTAAAGAAGCCTTTACTCTTGCAATGACAATATTTACGATATCTTTCTTAATCTTCGCTAACATCACTGATTCTGTATCAAAATCATCATGTTGTGTCGAAACTACAATTGTATCAATTCTCTGAGGAACATTGTCATCAGAATATTCGATTGTTACTTGTGACTTTGCATCAGGGCGTAAATAAGCGATTAATTCCGGCTCATTATTTCTGATGTTAGACATTTCTTTCAAAATCATGTGTGCTAAATCCAAAGCTAACGGCATGTAATTTTCCGTTTCTCTTGTTGCATAACCAAACATCATTCCTTGGTCACCTGCACCTTGCTCTTCTGGGTTTGCTCTATCAACTCCTTGATTAATATCATCAGATTGATCATGAATAGCGGAAAGAATACCACATGAATTTGCATCAAACATATATTCTGACTTCGTGTATCCAATTTTAGCAATTGTTTCTCTCGCGATCTTTTGAACATCTAAATAAGTGTTCGTTTTTACTTCTCCTGCGAGGACAACCTGTCCAGTTGTTACTAACGTTTCACAAGCAACCTTTGACTGCGGGTCAAAAGCCATGAAGTTATCAATTAATGCATCGGAAATTTGATCCGCTACTTTATCTGGATGACCTTCTGAAACAGATTCAGACGTAAATAAATATGACATATGTTTTGCTTTAAATTAATGCGAAAGCAAAAATAGTAAATTAATTGAAACGAAGTAAAGCAAGTGATAGGTAATTCTTTCGTAACTTTGTCAAAAAAAACAATGAAAGTACCGGTAACTATATATACAGAAATGACTCCAAATCCTTCTACAATGAAGTTTGTTGCTAATAAATCTTTGTTAGGGACTGGTGACTCTGCTGAATTCACATCAAAGGCAGAGGCAAAAGGCTTCTCCCCTCTTGCAGAAGAATTATTCAATTTACCTTTTGTAGACGGTGTATTTATTGCTTCTAACTTTATTACGGTTACTAAAACAGATAATCTTTCATGGGATTTCATCACAATGGAGTTAAGAGAATTTATTCGAGAATGGATTTTTGAAGGGAAAGAAATCTTAATAGCAATGCCTTCTAAAAGCTCAACTTCTGATGATAAAAATGATGCTCCTAAAAAGGTGTATGCTGCTTCTGAATACGACGATGCAATTTCTGATTTACTAGATGAATATGTTCGTCCTGCTGTTGCAAGTGATGGTGGTGCGATTGATTTTAGAGGATATGAAGACGGAGTTGTTACTGTTGTTTTAAGAGGGTCCTGTTCTGGCTGCCCATCGAGTACAGCTACGCTGAAAGGAGGAATTGAAGCCTTACTAAAAGATCACTTGCCAAATGTAACGGAAGTTGTTGCTGAGAATGGGTGATTTAAGCTTCCATCTCGACTACGCTCGATGTCCGCTTGACTACGCTCGATGTCCCACTGGTGTTCGAATTAGGAATTAGGAATTAGGAAAATATGAAGTTAGTTCAGTTGGTTTTTGTTTTTGGGATGTTACTTTTTGTAGCCGGCTCTTGTTCTAAGTGGACAAAGAAAATGGAAGTTGTGCGTGACTGTACAGGGGTTTATTTGAAGAAAGACAGCAAAGATTTCAAAGTTTGCAATGAATCTAAATTAGATGCTTACGAAACAGGGACTAAAATAACCGTTGATTACGATGTTCTGGCAGAATGTTTTGGATTAATTGAACAACCTGTTTGCTTGATGTATCATGAATATGAAAGCCGAATAGAAGTTGTACGTATTAAATAGCAATGATTTAATGAACAAAGGACAAAATGATTTAAGGCTCATTGTAGGTTACACTTGCTAACAATCGTTGACTCTTCTGACACTATTAAATCATTCGTTCAATAAAACATTATTTCATTGAATCATTGCTCATTGCTCATTAGCTAATTAGCCCCTAAAGCCAACTAAACATCAAATCGAAGTCTTTTGGTTTCATCCATTTACCCATTTTTTCTTCTAAAAGAACACGTAGTTCAGCTTTTGTGTAAACATCTTTTTTGCCTGTATCTTTTGTCAACCTAGTAGCATTTGGAACGAGAGCTGTTACTTCTTTTGCAAAATAAATTATCCCTCCATCTTCGGTTGCTAAACCAAGAATACCTCCTGGCAGCCCATCGAACCCTTCAGGGCCTACAGATGGTACAATATCTACAGAAAACCAAGCGTAAATCCGAGTGGAATCATTCTTATGCCAGATTGCTTTTCTGCAATCATAGCCTGCAATGTTTCTTTTACTTTCCGTGACTTTCCATTCTCGGTTTTCAAATGGACCTTTCAAAAACGTTTCTGATCCCCACAAATCCATTACGGTCAATTTCTCTCTTTTTTGAAGATCTTGATATACCGCATTATGTGTTGTCAAGTATTTCATAAAACCTTCGGCTTCATCCTCATCTTCAATTGGAAGATAGGCTGTTTTCTCTTCTGTGAAGATCAACTCAAAACGATCCAGTTTAATTTTATTATCCTCTGTAATAAAACGTCCCATTCGCTCATCCTCGCCGTATTGCTTTTTTAAATTTGTTCTTCGTTCAAAAACAATTTTACCTGACGTAATCTGAGCATAACTACTTACTGTGAATAAGCTTACTGCTGCTATAAATACTATTTTCTTAATGCCATCCATTGAAGTCCTCCTCTTTTGCTTTTCTATTATTAAATCTCAACGTTGCCTTTAACAAAAAGTAACGAGATATTATTGTTGTTCTGTAATCAGTAACGATATTTCCGTTCACTCGTCTTGATGCGCTGATATTTTGATTTAATAAATCTTTACCAACTAACGCTATGACCAAATTTCTTGTTTTCAAGAATGATTTGCTAATTTCTGCGTTCCATACAAAGTATTCCAAGTTGTAAAAACCAGTTCCTTTCTGAGCATTAATCGTGTAATCAGCATCAGTTGAAATCACAAATCCTTTTGGCAATGTCCATTTGATATCTCCACCAATTACTGTTGTCGTATAAGGTGTATTCGAAACGGTACTCAATGAACTTTTTGGATTGGTGAAAGAATGATTTCCTGAAATCTCAAACTCCAATGAATCAAATTGAAAAACCAATGCTAAATCTCCTGTGATGCTAAAGTTATCTGTTACATTCTCCAAAGGACCAATTAAGCTTGTGTATCTATTAAAGGATGAATTCATACTTGGGCGTAGCGTAAACTTTCTTCCCCAGAATGGCAA
>JAJRQP010000247.1 GCA_024280195.1 Bacteroidota bacterium
GCTTTTTCACTTGTAAATAAAAATCGTGGTTCATTCGTTGCGCAGGAGTCACAATTGATGTATCTGTACTAAAATGGAAAAGAAAAGAAATGGGGAAAAAAAGTAACGAAAGCTGCAACCATTTACCTATGCGTATGTTTTCTAGAAAATGGAAGAATGCTAGTAAAACAAGAATAATTAAATACATTCCTGTTCTATCTTCGGGATAATTGACCATTAAGAATTTCGCGAGGATAAGAATTGCAATAATATTACCGTAAAGAATACTAATGATTAAGATAAAAGGTTGTTTTAACCACTTATTGAAGCTCGTTTTTTTAAGAATTTGAATGAAGAGAATGCTGAATGCTATAAACATCGCAACGAACATAAATTTCACCCAGACATCATTCGTAAAGAGAACCATTTCACTCAAAGACTTTCCCGTTACCTCCCAAAGACCACTCAAATTCCCATAATAAAGAGCACCTGTTTCTTTTAAAATGATTCCAAACGCAATGAAAGGTAATAAGCCTAAAACGCAGAATAAGTGCAATGCCCATTCTTTGATGAGGTGTGTTCTTGTTCTTTTTTCTTTAGCTAGAAAGGGAGAAATAATTGCCAGTCCTAGAATGATGATGATTGAGTTAATTAGAGTGAGGTTGGCAGATACCGCAAGCAATAAAAATAAATAGCAAAGGAATAGTTCCTTTAGTTGTTGATTCTTTTGATAATCGAAAAAATAGGCAAGACCCCAAACAAAAAAGGCGAGAGATAAGGCGTAACCTCTTGCAAACCCAAAATATTCTAATATAAAAGGAATGCAGATGAGACTGAAAACACTTAACAGTTTTAGAAGTGGAGTTTTAAATTGTTTGGTCAATTTCACGACGCCTGCAAAAAAACCGATAAAGGCTAATAAATTGGGAAGCCGAAGAATGAATAAATTATCGCCAACTATTTTATAGAGTTGATGTCCTACAAATGAATTGAGTAAATGATTATTAGCATCCCAAACGGTATTTGGGCCGATGTAATCGCCATGATAAAAGTAGAAAATATAAGTCGCTATTTCATCATGCAACGGGTCAGTTAGGATTGCTCGAAGAAGAACATAAACAAAAGTGAACAAGAACAGAAGTAGAAGTACTCCTTTGTATGTTCTATCCGTTAATTGCATGAATTAACTTGTTTGTCTTACCGTTCTTTGTTCAATTCTTTTTTCAAATTTTTCTCCTTGAAAAATACGTTGAACAAAAATACCAGCTGTGTGAATTTCGTTAGGGTCTAATTCTCCAGCAGGAACCAACTCCTCTACTTCTGCAATGGTTATTTTACCAGCCATTGCCATCATAGGATTAAAATTTCTTGCTGTTGCTTTATAGATGAGGTTTCCTTCAGTATCTCCTTTCCATGCTTTTACAATTGCAAAATCTGCCGTTAATGCCGATTCAAGAATATGAGGTTTGCCATTAAATTCTCTCATTTCTTTTCCTTCAGCGACCTCTGTCCCGTAACCTGCCGGTGTATAAAAAGCAGGAATTCCTGCACCACCCGCTCTGCATCTTTCAGCTAAAGAACCTTGTGGAATAAGATCAACTTCCAATTCTCCGGAAAGCATTTGGCGTTCAAACTCATCGTTTTCCCCCACATAAGAAGAAATCATTTTTTTGATTTGCTTTTCTTGCAAGAGTAAACCCAGGCCAAAATCATCAACTCCTGCATTGTTTGAAATACAGGTTAATCCTTTCACTTTTGTTTTTACCATTTGCTGTATAGAATTTTCAGGAATCCCACACAAACCAAAGCCACCAAGCATGATGGTCATGTTATCTTGCAAACCTTCTAAGGCTGACTCAACGTTTTTAACTTCTTTATTCATAACTAAATACCAAAATTAGGGTCCATTCCATCGGGGGCACTATCCTCGCTTTCACATTCAAAGCGTGTAGGATCATATCTAATTGGAACATCAAAATCTTCTGTTGAAATTTTTATTTTCTTGTCTTTATATACCTTCTGCATGTAGTACCCATAAATTGGCAAGGCCATTCTTGCTCCTTGTCCCCAAGCCATGGATTTAAATCGAACCGCTCTGTCTTCAGCACCTACCCAAATACCTGTAACTAAATCAGGAGTTAACCCCATAAACCAACCATCAGAGTTGTTTTGCGTTGTTCCTGTTTTTCCAGCCATTGGTTGCGTAATCCCCCCCCACTTTCTCCAAGTTCCTCGAAGAGAGGTTCCTGTTCCGTATTGAATAACTCCTTTCATCATTTGCAAGGTTCGGTAAGCAATGTGTTCGTTCATAGCTTCATTAGAAACTAAATCAGCATTGTAAATGACATTCCCATTTCTATCTTCAATTCGGAGAATGGTTGTTGGTTGATTATAGATTCCATGATTCACAAACATTGCTTGTGCAGCCACCATTTGGTAAACAGATAAATCCATAATACCCAAACACATGGATGGTACTTCATCTTCAGGCCGAAGAGTTATTCCAACCCCTTTGAGAATTTTTGAAATTGTTTTCGGTCCAGAATAGCCACCCATTTTTGACATTACACCAACGGTTATTGGGTTATTGGAAGTTGCCAGCCCTTTCTCAACAGTTGCATTTGCAGGAACTTTTCCACTTGGGCACCATCTTGTTGCAATTTGACCACTTGCTCCATAAACATCAACGCAGAAGGAAGTTCCATCTTCAAATTTAGTGCACGGCTTTACAACCCCCATAGCAAGAGCAGTTCCGTAAACAAATGGTTTGATAGTAGAACCCACTTGTCGTTTACCTTGTTTCACGTGATCAAAAGCAAAATGGTTGAAATCGATACCACCGACCCACGCTTTTACAAAGCCAGTTGCCGGTTCGATGGACATCATTCCCGCACGAAGAATTCCTTTGTAATAGCGAATGGAATCGTTAGGAGTAAGAACAGTGTCAACGAGTCCGTTCCAAGAGAAGACCTTCATCGGTAATTCTTCCTCAAAGCTTGCAATAATTTTGCTCTCAGAAATGTTTTGCGACTTCATTGCCCGATACCGGTCGGAATTTTTTCTTCCAGAATTCATTAAGGTCTCTGCAACCTCTGCAGAAATTCGATTGGTAAAAGGATAACGTTTTAAGTTGCGATTGTTTTTGTCAAATTGAGGTTGTAAATCTTCTTTTAAATGTCTTTTTAGCGCATATTCTGCATGTTGCTGAAGGTCAACATTTATCGTGGTGTAAATTTTTAGTCCATCCTTGTAAACGTTGTAAGCACTACCATCTTTTTTCTTGTAAACTAAATCTCCAGTCTCATTTTTTGATTTAAATAATTTAGATAAGTCAGAACGTAAAGATTCTCTAAAGTAAGGAGCGAGTCCTTCTTTGTGATCGACAATTTGGTAATCAATTTCAACAGGAATAACACGAAGTGAATCATATTTTGCTTGCGTCATTTTATTTTTTAACGCCTCATTTCCTTTATTGGTACTTCTTTTCCATTGAAATAGAACTTGATTTCTTCTGTCAATTGCTCGGGTGCTATCTTTGGCTCTTTCAGTAATCATTTGCTCAGAAGTGACATTTTTTCGGTCTATTTTTTTTCTTCTGGCAACGACATTTCGATAATTCTTTTTTTGCACATGGTAAGGATTGTAAAGATCTGGATTTTTACACATTCCAATTAACATTGCTGCCTCTTGTTGGTTAAGATCAATTGGTTTTTTGTTGAAATATACCTTTGCAGCATTTTCAATTCCAACTGCGTTGTACAAAAAATCAAATTGATTCAGGTACATTGTAATGATTTCTTCTTTGGTGTATCTTTCTTCTAATCGAACGGCGATAATGTTTTCTTTGACTTTTTCGTTCAGTCGTTTCATCTTTCCTGATCGTTGATTTGGAACAGGTTTTCCTTGGGCTTTTAATGCCGCTCTTTTGTTTCGTTCTTCCAGTGTAAAAATCAACTTGGCTAACTGTTGAGTTATGGTAGAAGCTCCTCCACCTTTTCCCATCTTTCCGATTGCTCTTCCAACACCTCTAAAGTCAATACCAGCATGTTCTAAAAAACGCTCATCTTCTGTAGCAATTAATGCATCAAAAACATAAGGAGATATTTCATTGTAAGGAACATTGGTTCTGTTGACACTCCAGTATCTTCCTAATTCTGTTTTAGCATCATCAGCATATACAATAGATGCTAATAGTTCAGGTGGGTTTTCTAAGGTTTCCACAGAAGGTAAATCTTCATCTGACTGACTATAAACAAGAAAGAGCACTAATAAGAACGGTGACAATGCACCAATCCATAGAATTGCTGTTAGAATACGAGATGTTTTCTTCGAAAACTGAGGTTTAGCTTCTTGTTCTTTTTTGGCCATTGTCATTAATTAGTCTTGTAAATGTAAAAAATTTATCTGAGACTACTACTCACGGGGTGACTCTAAGTCACCCCGTGAGTAGTAGTTCGTGAATGTTAATTCAAAACATCCTTTCTTTGGCTGTCTAGTTTTAATAAAATAAACATCATCATGGAGAAGGACATCATTGAAGATCCGCCATAACTAAAGAAGGGAAGGGGAATACCAATAACAGGAGCAAACTCAATGTTCATACCGATATTGATGGCAAAATGGTAGAATAAAATCATGGCGACAGAATAGGCATATATCCGGTTGAAGGAGGATTTTTGTCTTTCTGCAATGACGACAATTCTTAAAATCATAAATAAGTATAAAAAAACCAAAATAAGACTTCCAGCAAATCCCCATTCTTCTGCAAAGGGGCAAAAAATGAAATCAGTTTCACTTTCTGGGACATGGTTTGTTTGAACGCTAGATACGGTTGCATTACGATACCCTTTTCCTAATAATCCACCAGAGCCAACTGCTGCCATTGCTCGATTTCTGTTGTAATCATCCCCATTTGGATCTTGTCGAAGACCAAGAACTAATTCTATTCGTTCTTTCTGGTGACCAGCCAACTTTTGAAAACCAAGGTCAACCACAGAGGTTAACATCACCGAAAGAACGAATCCAATAATGGCAATAATTGCCGCACGTTTTCTATCTCTTCTGGAGAAAATCATTCTCATAAAGAAGTAACCAGCTACAGAAATGATTGCTAAAAAGAAAAAGACACCCCAGTACCCTGCGATTTCAATTCCGAGTGTTTCTATATTGATGGTTGAGTTACTGAGTAACAAAGTGGTTACACTAAGAAATATGACCACAAATAGAATGGGAATAAAGTGAGTTCCAATCCATGTTTTTTTGAAATGAATTCCTTTGATTGGAATCGCATTTAAAATTGGAATGATGATCGGATCATAAGAAACCCCTTCTCGGTATAAAACAAAAAGGAAGGAAGTAAACACCACAAAAGTTCCGGCATCAGGTTGCAATAAAATCAAGATCATTGGCACTAAAATAATCGCATTTGCAATGAGGACAGTTTTACGACTTTGCTGTTTGATGTTGGCAGTACTTAAATAACGAGCAAGTAATATTGCCGTTCCTATTTTAGCAAACTCTGCAGGTTGAATCCCCATAGAACCTATTCCCAGCCATGCTCTTGCACCATTTACAGCAGGCATAAAAAGAACAATAATTAGCAAACTTAAGGTGAATCCATAAATGGGCAAAGAGAATTTTCGGTAGATATCAGAATCAATTAAGAAAACCAATAAGCCAAGAAAAAGAGAAATTCCCAACCACATTATTTGCTTCCCGTATTTTTCCGAGATATCAAACAAGTTAGGATGCTCAGGGTCGAATGCAACGGAATAAACGGTTCCAATTCCCATGAGCAACAAAAGAATGTAGCCAATGAAAAGTGGCCAATCGAAACTTCCTATGATGTTTTGATTCTTTCTCATCGCTCTTTCTTTAATAAGACAGCGTCTAAAATTCGTTTTTCTTTAGGAGAAGGTTTTACCTTACCGTATGTATATTGCTCAATCATCAAACTTGCGATCGGTGCAGCCCAAGTTCCTCCGCCTCCACCAGCGTTCTCAATGAATACTGAAATGGCAATTTTTGGATTGTTCATTGGTGCAAAAGCAATAAAAGCAGAGTGATTTCTTAATTTAAGAGGGCCTCTGTAATTTTCAATCGTTCCGGTTTTCCCACAAACTACAACACCTTCTACACGAGCTCTTCTAGCGGTACCACCTGCTTCGTAAACAACTCTTCTCATTCCTTCAACAACTGGGACAAAGTGACGACGCTCTACCATTGTTTTATGCTTAATGGTATATTCTTCTCTAGGACCTTTTTTTCCGAATCCCTTAACAAAATGAGGGGTAATGTACCATCCTCGATTGGCCATTATAGCTGCCATATTTGCAAGGTGTAAAGGTGTCAACTGAACCTCTCCTTGTCCAATTGAGATGGAACGGATGGTAGAGAATTTCCAGTGGTGATGCCCGTACCATTTGTCATAGTATTTAGGGTCGGGAATATTCCCAGCTTTAAGTCCTGTGATGTCCGTTCCTAGTCTTTCCCCTAAGCCAAAACTATGCATGTATTTTGCCCAACGACCTAAACCGTATTCCGCATCCTCTTCACTAGATGGTTTTTTTCCTTGTTGGATAATTCTTCTTGTCACAGCATAGAAATAAGGATTGCAAGACATTTTCACCGCATCAGTGACGTTCTGCGCAGAAGGATGATTGTGACACCCAACCACACTCTTATTACAAGGGAATCCAGATTCATTATTTATCACCCCTTCTTGCAAACCAATCAACGACTGCAGAAGCTTGAAAGTTGAACCAGGCATATATGCAGAGGCCAAAGGTCTTGGAAAAAGAGGCTTGTCAGGGTTGGCTAATAGTTTTGGATAATTTTCACGAATTTTTCGATTACCAACCAATAAGTTCGGGTCGTAATTGGGAGAAGAAACGAGTGCCAGAATTTCTCCGGTACTAGGTTCAATCGCAACTATACAACCTCTTTTATTTTCCAAAAGCTTCTCTCCATAAGCCTGTAATTCAATGTCAATTCCCAATTTAATTGGTGGTGCTTGAACAGCCGTTGTGTCGTATTTTCCATTTTCCCAAGAACCAACGGTATTGTTCAAAGCAGAAGTAACAATGTATTTTATTCCTTTAACGCCACGGAATTCTTTTTCGTAGAAACGTTCAATTCCAGACCGACCAATGTGGCCTCCAGGTTTGTAGAATTTATCATTATCTATCTCTTGCTGATTGACTTCAGAAAGATATCCAAGAATGTTAGCCCCATTTCCGAAGGGATAATTTCTCATACTGGTAACTTCTTTGTAAAACCCTTGGAAGTCTTCTAAGCGAGCAGCAATTTTCACCATTTCTTCTGCCGTCAATTCTTTAATGAAAGGATAAGGTCTTATTTTTTGATAGTTGGAGGTTGTTTTTCCAGTATGCCTGTTGTAGTATCTACCCTCTCCCTTTCTTATTTCAAAAAAACGTTGTCTAACTTCTTCTCTGGACCAGCCGATAAGTTTAGCAAAAGCAACTGTGTCTAGGTTCTTGATGTTTTTTTCAACCATCATTAGGTTGTAATACGTTTTGTTGGCAACAATTTTCTTTCCTGTTCTGTCAAAAACAACCGCTCTAGGCGGGGTTATTTCTCTTCTTTTCTCCGCAATTTGTTGTGCTCTAATCTTCCATGAGTCATCAATAACTTGCATGTAAAAAAGTTTTGAGGCGTAGAGAATGCCTACTAGAACAAAGATGATTATAAAGACATATTTACGACTGTCGAAATTCATTGCTTACCTGTTTGATTTTTCACAAAAAGATATTGCAATAAAACACAAATAGCAAAAGAAATAGGAAGGCTTAAAAGTGTTTTTTGAAATACATATCCTATTTCATTCATTTTAAACATTTCGATGAGGAAAAACCAAAAGTGATGAATAAAAAGCAATGTTCCGAAAGTTTTTAAGAACCAACCGAGCCCCATATTAAAGATGTTGGTTTCCACAAGTGTGTCGTAGCCATCACGCGTATCGAAGAGCTTAAATATTCTTGGGCGAATGAAAGCAAACATTAATGCAGCAGACGCATGTAGTCCGTAGGTGTTAGAAAAAATATCGATTAAGATACCAAGTCCAAAGGATATAAACAACAAGCTAATTACTTTTGTTTCAACAGGCAGAAGAAGAATGAATAAGGGATAAATCATCAGCTGGATCCCGAACCCAATTTCAATTTGATTCAGAACCAATACTTGGACAAGAATGGCACTGATAAATCGGATGCTATGTTTTACGATGTCATTCATTGTACATTAAGTGCTGCTTCACCTTCTAAAGATTTCTGTTCTTCAAGGAGTAAATTTTTTATTACATAAACGTTTTGAATGGATTTAAAATTCTCTTCAAATAAAAGAGTGATGTCCCAAAGAGGTTCTCCTTCAATAACGTCAAAGCTTTCAATTTTCCCTACGGGAATCCCACGTGGAAAAACCCCACCTCCACCACGAGTAATAATTTTCGTCCATTTTGTAAGTTCAAAATCATTGGAAAC
>JAJRQP010000248.1 GCA_024280195.1 Bacteroidota bacterium
AGATGCCTTTGTCCCAAACTTAGTTTTGAAGGCTTCTCTGTCCAATTCTTTTAGTAATTTCATATGCAATATCTTTTCTATAAGATACAAATTAATTACCTGGTTAACAAGCGTTTGAGACTTAAATGGGTAACCCTATAAGTTTTTTCAAAGACACGCAGTTATAGTTGGTGGAACAGGCTCTGGTAAATCTTGGACAGTAGCAAATATCTTAGAGAAAGCAACAAATCTTAAATCTATTAATAGTCTTGTTTTTGATTTACACGGAGAATATAAACCACTAAAAGATTTGCCAAACACAACTTTGTTAAAAATTGCGGGGCCTTCTGATAAACCAACAGATGATAATATCATTTTCTTACCTTATTGGCTTTTATCTTATGAAGAAATTGAGGCATTACTTTTAGACCGTAGCGATAGTAATGCACCAAATCAATCAAGAACACTTTTTGATTTAATTATTAAGCATAAAAAAGAACAACTTGAAAAAGAAAATAAACAAGATGTCTTAAATAATTTCACAGTTGAAAGTCCAATACCATATAAAATTAGCGATGTATTAGATGAACTTGTATTTAAGGATAAAGATGAAACTCAACCAGGTGCAAGAGCAGGTACTACAAAAGCAGGTCCGTTACACGATAAATTAACACGCTTTATTCAACGATTGAAAAGTAAAAGGGCAGATAAAAGATTAAATTTTCTTTTTAATGCTGACGATGAACTTCTTGCATATGATTGGTTTGTTTCACTTATAAATAAACTTCTTGATTTTGGAAATGAAAAAGGATTAAAAATAATTGATTTTTCAGAAGTTCCATCAGATATACTTCCTCTAATAACTGGTTTAATTGGAAGACTGACTTTTTCAGTTCAACAATGGATGGAAGATGAAAAAAGACACCCTATTGCACTGTTTTGTGATGAAGCCCATTTATATATTCCTGCAAATTTAAAAGGGGGAATGGAAGAAAAGGGATTGCAAAGTTTTGAGAGAATTGCAAAAGAAGGTAGGAAATATGGAATTTCTCTTGTTGTTATTAGCCAAAGACCCTCTGATGTGAATAAAACAATTTTAAGTCAGTGCGGTAATTTTATTGCAATGCGTTTAACAAATCCTGATGACCAAAATGTAATAAAAAGGTTGTTTCCTGACAATTTAGGAGATTTTTCTGAATTACTTCCAATATTAGATATCGGTGAAAGTTTAATTGTTGGAGATGCCTCGCTTCTTCCAAGTAGAGTGAAAATTGACAAACCAAAAATCCAACCAAGTAGTGCAACAATTAATTTTTGGGATGAATGGAATAAAGAAAAAACCGAAAAAGGAATTGAACAGGCAGTTGAAGCATTAAGAAAACAACAGAAATGATAAAGCACATACCCACAAAACCTAAGCGCCATGCGGGGGAACAGTGTATCAGGAATTCGTATATTTATTTTGGCCTGCGTCGTGTGGGACTAAGATTCAGATCTTACTCCCGCACCGGTGCTTAACCAGATCGTTATGAGCGATATCATTTTTCATTAAGCATTGAAACACAATATGATAACTAAAATATTCTATACTCTATTGATCTGCGTATCAAGTCTTAGCGTTCATTCGCAAGTTTTTCTTTCAGGTAAAGTCCTTGATAAGCAAACGGAAGAGCCTATTGCCTATGTGCATATTTATGACTCGAACCTTGGAATTGGAACAACAACAAATATCAAAGGTGAATTCAACCTAAAACAACCTGATTCTATTAAATCAATAATCCTTACCTTTTCACATATTGGCTACAAAGCATACGAGACAGCCGTTAAATTTACGGACAATAAATCTTATGTTATCAAACTTGCACCAAACCTTATCCGTCTTGATGAGGTGACAATTTCACCTAAAAATGCATTAGAAATCATAAGGAAATGTATTAATCTCCGTACCAGTAACTACCCTAACAGTGGTTTTATGGCCACTGGATTTCAAAGAGAAATAATAAGATCCAATAATGAATATGTCCAACTCGTAGAATCAGAGTATGAATCCTACTATGAAAATGGATCAGTATCTACAACCCTCATTGATGGAAGATTTGCTGAGAACAAACCTTTCCGCATCAATGACAATCTATGGAATGACAAGAGAGGCGGGTTTTATGTATTTGGACTTACAGCATTGGGTGATCTTAACATTCCTTTCCAATATACAGTGTTGGGTATTGAATTAGAGGATATTAATCAACTACCCAATTACTATGATTTCGAGTTTGCAGGAACAACAGAACTGGAATCAGGCGAAGTATTCATCATACGTTTCGATCAAAAAAAGAATATTAAAAAATCTCTTATCAAAGGTGCCCTGTATATTGATTCAAAAACATATGCCCTGGTGGAATTAACTTATCAGTTAAGTGATGAAGGTAAAAAGTTCATCAGAATGAATCAGAGATGGAATGGTCAAATAGTGAGTACTGCTCCATTTTCAAAGAAGGTTAAAATTTTGGACGAATCACGTCATATCAAATATCGTCCATTCAAAGGAAAATGGTATTTGAGCTCAATTATCCAGGATATCCGTTTTACTGCTGCCTTAAAACTTCCTTTAAAGACAATAGCCAAAAGCAGCTTGCTTGAATTGCATACAGAACAAGTCGTATCGAATATCGAACTTGACGTACGTAAAGTATCTAAAAACGATAATCCAACGGATATGTATTACTATCAGACATATCTAAAAAACAACTATGAAAATTACCAAATTGCTCAATGGAATAAGTTAAGAACTATAAAAAGCGATATTGATTATGCTGAAATTGTAGATAGACTTAAACGGGCGAATGCTGCAATAAATTAAAGTTCATAATAATATACAAATTTACGTGGGGCCTTGAGATCCCACTAATTTTTTCCATTTGCCATGCCTACGGCAGATAAATTGAACAAACCTATTGGGGGCTACGAAGAGACAATCATCTGTGTAATTTCAATATTTCGGTTTTCTACCATCGACAAAGGTTTTTCAGAAATTCTACTCCCTGTGGCAGGCAGGTTTTAACATCAGCGGGCTAATGATTAGTTGCTGGCGCGAATTTGAAATTCATGCCCATTTATTAGCAAAACAACCGGGGCGGGGATTTTCAATCCCGGTTTGTTTCCCTATTCCGCTAAAAGGAATTCAATTTTACATTTACGTGAATTCATCCAAACAGGCGAATGATAACAATTTTGGATCAAAGCCTTCACGTGGAGTTAATAGGACAAAAGATGGTGGTAAAAATGAGATATTAATTCTTAATTCAAATCAATTGTTTCAATCAGACTTCTTCTTTCTTTTCGGCACCTTTCCGGTAAGTTTTGATGTGCGTCTGCTTTTACTAATTTTAGGCATGGCGGTAGATTTTGAAGCAAATCCTCCTCTTTTTGTCAGCCGTATATGAATGAATCCGTTCAGATAAAAAATAAGTTCACCATTGAAGTAGGAAGTATTTTCAATTGTAATTCTGCGATGCTCTGCTGTGTGAAGGTTAGCGGTAAAGTCTTCGAAGTGTAACTGTACGGAGCCGTTAGGAAGCGACCCAAGAGGAATTCTCGGTAAAATTTCCAGCGATAATAAAACCTCCGGGGTCAATATATTGCATAAAGTCTGGACAAGTTTATAGGTGCCTGCCAGACAAGTAATGGCTAAACTTATTCTTCCGGGTCTCTCTTCTTCAAATCCCTTAAAAGTTGATGGTCCGGAAATGCGCCTTCGCGTTGTATGCGCACCGTCTGGCATAATGCCATCAAAGTCCTCCAGTTTGGAAACATGAACAAATACTTCCGGTTTTATCCCACTATATTTTGTGATATTCAGAGGCCCTTTTGTTACAAGGATTTGTTTTCCCAATAAACGCTTCAGGCGTTTTTCAAGGAATTCTTCAATCATACTTGTATTCATGATTGCTGTTACGATTTTGTTGGTTAAACAAGCGGACGGCTATCCTTTTTCCACATTTTCGGTGGCTATTTCTATTTCCTCGAACAAGGTGCCATTAATGTTGGCGTCAAATTTCATTCCTTTCCATCGGCAGGGCCATGCTTCATAAAAGTTGTAACGCAAGATTTCGGTGCCATCATCGGCCAGGGAAATTATTGATCCGGATTTTCTCTCGATTTTTCCTTCCGTAACTTTCTTATACCATTCCCATAATTCATTATTGTTGGTATATCCACGTTTCAATACAAGGTTGGCATAGGTTGTCCTGCCAGGTCTTTTGCGTACCATTAAATCATCGCCATCATTGAAAATAACGACGTCGGTTTTTGTATCAATACCTTCAAAAGTGGTGAAAGAAGCAGTAGTTACACCCTCTATTTCAACTTTAAATTTGTTACTTACCAAATGGTCATGTTCTCTACGGTTAGGCATTTTTCTATATTTAGTTAGTTAATAATTAAGTCAAATTTGATACGTGATGTATTAAAGTATCGATTCAATAATCAACCAATGTACAAAAATATACTTAAATGTTTTCAGATTTAATGATTGATGAATACAGTGCAGAATTTCTTTCGCAAGTTATAGAGTAGGAAGTGAAATGATCAATACCAGAAGACTCAAAGCAACATCAGAATTAAAATCTACATGCCAATTCGAAATCTGCAAATAAGAATACCCATAGAAACTCCGGCATCGTTCAACCTGTCTGCCGACAAAGACAGGCCTGTTGTATAAAAGATTTCCCTGTTTATCGATTTAGATATTTTATCGAACTTTGAAACATTATTTCCATTTTGAAACCTCATCGCTATATTGGGGAATCATTTTATACAACGCTATATTGTTAGCTGTATTTACACGAAATGAAAATTGATCAGAGTAAAATGTGGTATGCTTCTTACGGCTCCAACTTACAAAGGGAGAGGTTCTTATGTTATATAAGAGGAGGAAAGCCAAAAGGTAGGATAGATGTATACGAAGGTTGTCGGAACAAAACATTGCCGGAGGAGGATGAAGAATTCTATATCTGTAGCCGACTATATTTTGCTCGTGAATCCAATGGATGGAATAAAGGTGGAGTAGGATTCATTTCTAATTCTTTTGACAAGTCAAATCAATCATTGGCTCGGATATATTTAATTACGAAAGAACAATTTGTTGATGTGGTGAAGCAAGAGACAAAATATTCTGGAGAACTTAATATTGATTTTGAGCAATGCATAAAGAAGGGTTCATTGGTTTTTAAAGATCCATCTTGGTATGGCAACCTAATTTACTTGGGAGAGCAAAATCAATATCCAATATTCACCTTTACTTCAAAGCAGGATTTTACAGATAAAATTAATGCACCTAATAAGGCCTATTAGAAAACTATTGTCGAAGGAATCAAAGAAATCTTTCCATTCAATAGTTTAGAAATTTGTGAGTACTTGTTGCCTTTTGAGGGAATAAATGGAAACTATAACAAGGAAAAACTAATCAACTTGATAAATGAAAAATATAGCTAATAATATGGAATCAAATTCAAGTAGGCCCGCAGATGGAATCCTCGATGGAACGCTGTTTCTTCTGCTTTTTTACCAACTGAGATACCTTAAGATCTTTATCGAAGCTTGTCCGAATACATTGACCTTCCCGAGTTTTTGACATTTCATTCTTCATAATTTTATATTTTTGATTATGAAGAGTTAAACGATAACCTAACTAACCCGAATAATTCGGGAGATAATTATTGAAACGCTTAAAATACTGAAGGGCAATGAATTGATTTATAGGGTTACCCATTTAAGTCTCAAACGCTTGTTAACCAGGTAATTAATTTGTATCTTATAGAAAAGATATTGCATATGAAATTACTAA
>JAJRQP010000249.1 GCA_024280195.1 Bacteroidota bacterium
ATCGTACTCTTTACATAGTAGATTCCTTTTGAGAAATCATTTTGATCGATTGAAATTATCTTAGTCGCATTATACGATTTCACCATTTCTCCCATTGAATTAAAAATTTTAATTTCAGTAGGTTCAGTGTTATATTCAATTTGAACGTTAATTTCACCGTATTTAATCTTCGCAAAAGAAGAAATCGAATGATCTATTATTTCTGCAGTGTTGGTAACGAGAAACTCATAACATCCAATGTCAATTACTCCTCCTTGAGGCCTTTGATTATCATCTATGTCAACTGTTGGTGCAAAATAATTCGTTCCTGCGTCGATGGCTGTAGAAGTAGATATTAAGTGAAAATTCAATGAGGGGGCATCGATGAAATGGTTGCTATAATCTGCGCTCGTTGGAATGATTAGGTTATTATTAACTGTCCCTATGCCATTGTCATTCTGCATTGCATTGCAAATGTTGTTATAAATATAGTTTCCTGAAGAAGGCGAGCCATTTTTGTGAGCAGCAATCTTAATCCAAGCTGGACCATAAACTGGATTACTCTGAGGGTCTAGTGGATCAACAGGAGTAATGTCATAATTATCAATGACCGTGTTATTGATAATTTTACAATCTAATGCGCCGAGAAGGGTAATGCCGTGCCAATGATCTGTAATAATCAAGTTGTTCTCAATGGTCCAATTCTCATAAAACCCATCAAAACATCCCATACCTTGCATTGAACCTCTAAATTGTCGAGTTGTATCTGTTGCGCAAATAATTGTATTCTTATTGAAAACAACATTTCTGATCGTGTCATTCGTGAATGATTGAAAACCATCGTAATGATTTTCGGCATACGTGTAAACAATGATATTATCCATAATCGTATTTCCAGTGTACTGGCTATCATTTGCATTACCTCTTATTCCGTCAATCGCGAAATTTTGAATAGAATTATTCATGCAGAATGTAGAATCAGCATCATTAATTATTCCGATTTGAATATTGCGAATGGTATTGTTTTGTAGAATATGATTGTTTCCTCTTGCCCAGATTCCAGAGCATGTTTTTGTTCGCCAATCATCACGTGTCCATGAAGAAGCATCAGCTATCGATTGAAGGGTGCAATTCTCAATGATAATATGGTCACAATTGGCAAAAATATCGACAAGCCTATATGGAAAAGGGGCTGTATTGATTAATTCAAAAGTAAGTCCATCTATTCTCCAAAAGTTTGCTGATGAACTGGATCCAAAATAAATACGAGTACAGCTTGGTGTGTGTCCAACTTCGGCTTGAATTGTTACATAGTCTGTGTTGATTCCATTCACCTTTGGGAAACCGTGATTTCCATCTCTGCAAATGATCGTATCGCCAGAATTAAATGATTGGGTATTGAGTACTTCTTCTAATGTAGACCAAGGGGAAATTGATGTTCCAGGGTTCGTTATGTTGCCATTTATGGGGTCTACATAGTAGTTTGCAGAGAAACCAAAAGAGAAAAAAAGAACTGATAGAAATGTAAGAAAGTAGTGAGTCATATTTTTTTAATTGAAGAATTAAAAAGCACAAATAATTTTCAACATACACTATTCTGTTGAGAAAATACGAAGTTGTTTTAAAAATCAAAAAGAAAACTAATACTGTTCGTCTTCTTTTTCGTCTTCTTTTGGATCATTCTCTTTGTAGTCAAAAGTGAATTTAATGGTTGCATCTATCATACCTTGAAACCAAAATCCAGTCATTCCTTTATTCTTAGGCATATTCTTATCCCATGATATCTCAACACCCCAAGAATTCAAATGTCCAGTAGTTGGTTTCCCCTCTGTTTTATCAATATAAAGTATTTCTTTTGTTTCAATTTTGAACCAAACAAAATACCCATGTACTTTTGAAATTTCATATTTATTGAAACACTCAATAATATATACTAGACCAATTCCATCATTTTCGCTATCAAAATTACTAATGTGATTTTCAATATCATTGTAGTTGATTGAATGTCTAGTGGATGATATCCAGTTTGATTCATTATAATTATCAGATACATTGTTGGTGAATTCAAAATCTTTATATACCTTTTTTAGTGAAAGTAGGCGAGCCATTTTTACATTCGTGAAATAATTTCGGTATTGCGTATTCCAAGCATAGATATATTTCATCAGTTTTTCTTCTTGACCATTTTTTTTTCTGTTGGCAAGTTTAAAAAGACTAAAATCAGCTCCAAACCACGTAATTGTATCTGTTGAATAAATTTTTGGGTTAATTTCTTCGGCTTCTATTTGAGAAAATGAAATGAATGAAGAAAGAATGAAAAGGAATACAATGACTATATGTTTCATCTATTTTGATTTAAATTCATCTGCTCTTTTTTCAATTTGAGAAACAATATCATAAACAGCTCTTGCCCAATAGTTTACTTGACCTCCACCGCCAGGTTTACCGACCATTTTCTCCATGTAAATTACTTCGTTGTCAGGAAGACTAATAAATGTAACCCAAATGTGAGCTTCTCCTTTCAGCTTATTGAAACTTTCAACAACAAACGATACCGCTAACCCTTCTTTTTCAAAAGGAGTGTATGTTGAAACTGTTTCAGTAACCTGTTCTTTAGTTAGTTGGAAATCTTCATCTGTTACATTTCTATATGTGTTAACTTCTTTATTTCTCTTTAAGAAATAATTGATACTGTTGTAGTAGTATTTATCTTTTAAACCAAAGGCATCTTGTAAAGAATATTTTCTAGGTTCTGTCGCAAAAAAGCGATTCCAGCTTTTGATAGCATGATTTTTTAATCCTTCAGGATTACTGAATGCATTTTTCCCTATAAATTTACTTTGAGTAAAGTCAAGCCCTAACAACACAACCTGTGTTTTGTTAGAGAAAAAATCTTTCATAGTTTGACTGTACGAACAGTTAGCTATTAATGATATTGCTAGTAATAGTATAAATTTCATCATTGACATGGTTTAAATAAAAAAAGAGCACATTACCTGTGCTCTTTTTTTAATGTATATATTATTTCTTAAGTCTTTTAGCAATGTATCCAGACAGTCTCCTTCCAGCGGCTAAATAAGCTACTTTAACTCTGTCAGAAACAGCGTAAGCATCATCTTCACCATAAACTTTATTCATTACGATTTGAGAAATGATATTGTCTTGGTCTGCAGTTTCTACAAAAATCATTTCAAAATCAACAATTGCATTAGCATTTGAAATACCAATGTTAAAACCAGGTTCTATTCTTGTCGTTTTAACAATTATAGTTATTGGAGCATCATCACCTTCAGTTACTTGAATTCCAATTTTACCTAATTTCTTTGTAAAAATATTTTTAAACATAGGTTCATAAATAGAAAGTTTTCCTTTCTCCCAAGATGCTTTCCATTCGTCACCTTTACCTTTTTTCTTTGCATTTTTATCGGAAACTTTTTTAGCGACATAATCTTCTTCAGTCATGTTTTTACCAACAGTCATCCCTTCATATGTAAAAATGATATTTAAACTCTTCTCTCCTTTTAAAAAAGAAAAGTCTGCATCCTTTGCTCTTGTGCTTCTTTGTGCTGATACACTTGTTACAACCAATGTAATAATGCTAAATAATAATCCAATTTTCTTCATCTTTTGTTCTTTAGTTTTCTCAAAAATAATTAATTTAACTTTAGAAGCGTGTTTTTTTTTAGTTAAAACTAAATAATAGTTTTACTTACTTATCTCTGCCATCTTTACACACTTGTCATAAATTCTCTGCCAACCTGTCTTGTTTCCTTTATTGGCAGTATCTTTGTCTTCTCGAAAGCAATAAAATTGAGCAAAATGAAAGAAGATAAAGAGCAAAACGAAGAAACGGTAAACAATACGGAAGAAATGAACAATGAGAATACTGATTCTCAAGAAAATTCTGAAGTAACGGAAGAAGTGAAATCTGAGCCAACTGCAGAGGAAAAATATGCTGAGTTGAATAATAAATACTTAAGAATTCACGCAGAATTTGATAACTACCGTAAGAGAACGAACAAGGAGAAAATTGATATCATTGGAAATGCAAGTGCTTCTGTTTTGAAGGATATGATTCCAGTAATTGATGATTTTGAAAGAGCAATTTTGAACAACAAAGAAGTAGACGACGCAACGAGTATTAAGCAAGGTTTTGAGTTGATTTACAATAAATTTGTTAATACATTAAAATCGAGAGGGTTGACACCAATGGATTCTATTGGACAAGATTTTAACCCAGATATTCACGAAGCAATTGCAAATGTTCCTGCTCCAAAAAAGAAGCAAAAAGGGAAGGTGATTGATGCAGTAGAGAAAGGCTACACTTTGAATGATAAAGTGATTCGTTTTGCGAAAGTTGTTGTTGGACAATAAAAATATTACATACAAAAGAGTATGAGTGAAAAAAGAGATTATTACGAGGTTTTAGGTGTTTCAAAGAATGCTACGGCAACTGAAATTAAGAAAGCCTATCGTAAATTAGCATTGAAATATCATCCTGATAAGAATGAAGGTGATGCTACGGCTGAAGATAAATTCAAGGAAGCTGCTGAGGCGTATGAGATATTAAGCAATGCTGAGAAAAAGCAACGATACGATCAATTTGGTCACGCAGGAATGGGTGGCGGAGCTGGTGGTTTTGGCGGCGGAATGGACATGGACGACATCTTCTCACAATTCGGCGATATTTTCGGCGGTGGTGGCGGTGGTTTTGGTGGTGGAAGCTTTGGTGGCGGACGAGGTCGTGCTAGAGTTGTTCGCGGAACTAACCTTCGTGTGAAAATGAAATTGACTTTGCAAGAAATTGCAGAGGGTGTTCACAAGAAAATCAAAGTTAATAAGTTGGTTAATGCCGACGGAGTGACATACAAAGATTGTCAAACATGTAACGGAACGGGTCGTATTACACGAGTTGCACAAACATTCTTGGGAGCAATGCAAACGCAATCTGCTTGTAATGCTTGTCAAGGTGCCGGTAAAATGATTGATAAGAAACCTTCTGGTGCAGATGCACATGGATTAATTCGTAAGGAAGAGGTGATTGAAATCGATATTCCTGCAGGAGTTGAAGATGGAATGCAACTAAGCGTTTCTGGAAAAGGAAATGCAGGTCCATTTGACGGAATTTCGGGAGATTTAATTGTAGTGATTGAAGAAAAACACGATGAGAATCTTCGCAGAGATGGCGAACATTTACACTACGATGCCTATGTGAATTTTGTAGATGCTGTTTTGGGAGAGTCAATTGAAATCCCAACAGTTAGCGGTAAAGCAAAAATTAAAATAGAACCAGGAACGCAAAGCGGAAAAGTTCTTCGCTTGAAAGGGAAAGGCTTACCTGTTCTACAAGGATATGGGAAAGGAGATTTGTTCGTACATATCAATGTTTGGACGCCTAAGAAGGTCTCTAAAGAAGAAAAAGCAATTCTTGAGAAA
>JAJRQP010000250.1 GCA_024280195.1 Bacteroidota bacterium
AATTTAATGATAATGTGAGGGTATACCCCAACCCATCTAGTGGAAAGGTAAATATCTTTACGGATAACAATGCCTTTGAAAAAATTAGTGTTGTTTCTTTAAATGGTCAACATGTAATGGAAGTTGATTTTTCTCTAACCAAAGAGCTTGATTTCAATGAGTTGCAAAATGGTGTTTATATTCTGTTGATAGAAGGGGGAGGTATAGTTGCAAGAAAAAGAATCGTGATTCGGCATTAATCACCAATCAAATGCTTTTTCTGTAAACCATTTGCCTTGCACACGCAATGTCTGTTCAATAATGTCTCTTACGCAATGTCTTCCTCCAAAAAAAGGAGATTGGTAGTGACTTATTGACTTAATTTCAACAGCCGAATCTTGTGGGCAAGAAGCAACACCAACAAGCTTCATTACTTGGTAGTCAGGAATGTCATCTCCCATATATACAACCTGCTCGTCTGTGAAATTATAGCTGTTTTTCAATTTCTGATATTCGTTAACTTTATTGCGAGCATTCAAAATAACTTCTTTTGCTCCAACATCTAGTAAACGAGTTTTTACTTCTTCAGAATTACCACCAGTGATGATGAAAATATCAAACCCCATTTTCACGGCGTATTGTATTGCGTAACCGTCTCTAGAATTAATGGTTCTAACTATTTCTCCTTTGTAAAGAGCAATATCTCCATTGGTAAGAACACCGTCCACATCAAAAATAAACGTGGTGATGTGATTTAATCCTTCTTTATAACTAGTCATTATTAGTGTATGTTTCTGAGATGCTTTTCGAAATCAATTGATAAATTTCCTTTGTTCTTCCGCTTAATTTTGCAAGATGTTCTTTAATGATAGTGTCATCTCCTCTTCTAGCTGGACCTGTTTGAGAATCAAATGCAGAACTATCCTCTAGTTTTGAAATCGTTTCTTGGAGTAAAGGTCGTAAATGTTTAAAGTCAATGTTGTTTTGGGTAGAATATTCTTGAGAAAGATGAATGATGTGATTCGTAAAATTATTAACCATCACAGCAGCAATATGCATTTTCTTCCTTTTTTCAGAATTAGCATGGCTAACCTCTCTACTAATTTTCCAGGCTAAATCGAATAGGGTAGAAGTGAAGTACTCGTTATTACTTTCAATAAAAATAGGAACGTTAAAGAAATCTATTTTTCTTTCTTTAGAAAATGTCTGCAATGGATAAAAAACACCTAAGTTTTCTCTTTTAGTCAAACTGTACAATGAAATAGATCCTGAAGTATATGCAACAGAAATGTTTTTATCAATAGAATTAACCACAGAACCAATTACATTATCAGGAACACAAACGATGCAAAGTTGCTGAGGCAAGTCATTGGTATCGGCAAGCACTTTTGCTCCAACCTTTTTAGCCAGTTCTTTAGCAGTTGTTAAATTACTGCTATATATATGACTGATATTAATTCCTTCTTCAGAAAATGCAATCGCTAATCGATTGGCTACATTTCCACTTCCAATGATAGAAATTTGAATATGATTAACTCCCATTGAGCAAGTATAATGAAATCTAAGGAATTAAAGTTCGTTTAAAATGTATAAATGACACGTTCTTTGAAATCAACAGATTCAACAATAGGGGTGACAAAGTCTTTTATCGTTTCAACTTCGATGTATGAAAGATGATAAACAAGTATAGATTTAGAATTTTTACTAAAATCAACTCTAAAGATTCCCTCTTTTTGAAGTAGATGAGTTTTTATAATTTTAAATTCATCATCTGTAAAGATTGCTGTATTAGATACTACTTCTGTTGTAAATGCATGTTCACCTTTTTGGTGTACTAGAAAATAAGCGTTTTCATACTGCTGATCTTCAGTTTGAGAAAATGAAGTCGTACTAGAACAGATGATAAATAAGATAAATAAATATTTCATGGTTAAATTTTTATGAATTTTTTGATAATAGTTTTGTTGTTGTCATCTGTCATACGAACAAAATATATACCTTTTTGTAGATGATTTGTATTAATTACGATAGAATTTGCATTTGATATTTCTTTGGTCAATACAATACGACCATTCATATTCTGAATTTCAATTATAGCTGATGTATGTTCAGATGTTTGGATAAATAAATGTTCTCGTACAGGATTAGGAGATAGTAATATGTCTTTTACAACGCCTTTTCTTGATATGGCAATTACTTCAGATTTAGTAGATTCTCCGTCAAAATCAATTTGTTCTATTTGGTAATACATAATTTCTTGTTGGATATCTCTATCTTCAAATTGATAATTGATTTCTTTTACAGAACTTCCAGCTCCAGCTTTTTCTCCAATTTTTTCAAAAGAGATTCCGTCTAACGAACGAAGAATGTTAAAATGATGGTTATTTGTTTCAGTTATTGTTGACCAATGCAAGTTATTTTTGTTAGTCATGGCTAATCCATCGAGTTTACCAAAAGTAACTGGTAATATTCCTATTCCTGTCCAATTAGAAACTGTGAAATCGCATACATCTCCACCAAATCCATCAACCATTAACATGTATGTGTTACCTACAGTTAAGCCTGTAGCGGTTACAGTACCTGTAGTAGCTGTTGATGGATTCCAGCAATTAGACATCGAAGTGAAATTTGTACAACAACCATTTGCATCTGTTGCGACATCGTAAACTTCTGCCTGAATACCTGATGTGCAACCTGTTACTGAAGTGAAATTAAACGTTTCAGTTGTTGTAGAAGCGGTAAATTGATACCATGAATTGTTTTCAATTGATCCACAGAAAATACTCAAATTGGCAGGAGTGTCAGCAGTGTAGGTTCCAGAAGTGTTTGAAGAAAAAGACCCTGTCCCAGAAGTCAGAAATGCTGGTGAGTTGCAATAATCTTGATTTGAAGGTGTACCACATGGACCAACTTCTTCAATACATAAATCAAAGACAGTTGTTTGTCCTGCTGTTCCAGTCCATGTATAAATCCGCACAAAATAAGTATTCCCAATTGTTAACCCCGTAATCGAACTTGAATTTGGGTCACTACATACTAAGGCGGTACCTGGAGAACCACAAGCTCCTGCATAAACACTGTGATATAAGTCTGAAGTGCTCCCCGAAATATTAGAGATAGAAACTTGAACAGCTGTTGATGTTGCAACAAAAGAATACCATACATCGTCATCAGCTGTTCCAGAACATCCATTTGCTTGCGAAGAAGCTGTTGCACTAGCTACGCTTCCTGTTGTAGGAGAACAAGCACCACCAGAAGGAGAGACTGTGACTGCAATAGCACCCGTACACTCATCATTGGCAGGTGGAGGAGGAGGTGTACCTATACAAACATCAAAAGTAGTGGTTTGTCCTGCTGTGCTAGTCCAAGAATAAATTCTGACGAAATAAGTGTTTCCAATAGTTAAACCATTAATTGTACTCGAATTTGGGTCACTACATACTAATGCTGTACCAGGAGAACCGCAAGAACCTCCGTAAACACTGTGGTATAAATCGGTAGTTGAACCAACTATATTCTGTAAGGTAACCATGTGAGTCGGCCCCGTTGCAACAAATGAGTACCATACATCATCATCTGCTGTTCCAGAACATCCATTAGCTTGAGAAGAGGTTGTTGCTGAGGCAATTGTTCCTGAGGTAACTGTTCCACAAAGGTTGTCTGGGTTTACAGTTAGTGCTATAGCACCTGTGCACTCATCATTGGCAGGTGGAGGAGGAGGTGTACCTATACAAACATCAAAAGTAGTGGTTTGTCCTCCGGTTGCTGTATAAGTATATACACGGACATAATAAGTATTACCAATAGTTAATCCGGTAACTGTACTTGAATTAGGGTCGCTACATATTAATGCAGTACCTATACTTCCGCAAGTACCACTATAAACACTGTGGTACATATCTGTAACTGATCCAGAAATGTTTTGTAAACTAACTGTATGAGAAGTATTTGTTGCAACGAAAGAGTACCACACATCATCATCTGCTGTCCCAGAACATCCATTCGCTTGAGAGGAAGCTGTTACACCAGTTACTGTGCCAGGCGTTACTGTTCCACATGAGAAATCGGGATTAACGGTCAATGCAGTAGCGGTTGCACACTCATCGTTAGATGCAGGAGCAGGAGGTAGGGTAGCGCAAATATCAAAAGTTCCATTATTGTTATTGCCGTATTCCCAAACCCTTATCCAAAGCGTTGATCCTGCCGTTTGTCCCGTTAGACTAATCATTGACATAAGTCCATTAGGACTATCATCGTCATCACATTCTATTAAAGATAATGATCCACAAGTACCAGAATAAATCGCCATTCCTGCATCAGTAATAATCCCAGTGTTCATGTCAACAGTGACATTTCCCGAAGCGGGGACGGTAACAGTGAACCACACATCTCCTCCACTATAGCTGGCACAGCCAGGAGCAGGAATTGAAGGGTCTGCAACTTCTGATGCTGTTGCTGTTGCGTTTGTGTACGTTGAAAATGTACAGGATGTACTAACAGTCAATGATGGAGCTCCACAAGGATCGTCAGATTGACTGAAAACAAAGTTTCCAATAATCAAAAAGTAAATTAAAAAAAGCCTTTGTTTAAGAATAAAATAAGTTTTCATAAATCATATTTATGGTTTAAACCTACTTATATTTAATGGACTTTTTTTAGTTCTTTATCATACTCATTAAGCAAATGATTATTCTAACACTTTGATTGATTATTTTCCGTGACACTGCTTGAACTTCTTCCCGCTACCACAAGGACAAGGTTCATTTCTTCCCACTTTCTTTTCTGCAACAACAGGTTTTTGTTTTACTTGTTGTCCACCAGAACCTGCAATTGCCTCATTGTATCCTTCACGACCTGCGATTTCTTGCTGATCAGTTGGAGCAGAGGTAGGAACTGCTTGCTCATAGTTGCTTTGGCTTTCTGCTTCTTTGTTGGTTGTCTGAATATCATTAACTACAGGGATGTCTAATTTCATAAGTAACTCCATTGTTTCTGTATTCATTCTATGCAACATTGCTTTAAACAAGTTGAAAGATTCTAACTTGTAAACCAATAAAGGATCTTTTTGCTCGTATTGAGCATTATGAACAGCAGAACGTAAGTCATCCATCTCTCGAAGATGCTCTTTCCATTCATTGTCAATCATTCCAAGAATAATGTTTTTTTCAAATGCTGTAGAAATGATTTTACCATCACTCTCATAAGCGTCTTTCAAGTTAATGACCAATTGCATTTCTTTTTTACCATCGGTTAATGGGAAAACGATATTTTGGTATTTCTCAGCCATTGTTTCATAAACATGCTTTATCTGAGGCATTGCTTTTTCTGCAATTTTCTCATTCTTACGAATGTAGTGAGAGCGAACTGCATCGTATACTTTTTCTACAATGACATTGTCATCAGCAGTTGCGTATTCTTCCTGAGAAACAGGAGACTCTGTTCCGACAACTCGTAATAATTCCAATTCAAAAGATGCATAATCTTCTTTCGTATGCGCCAAAGAAATTGATTCAGCAACATCGTAGAACATATTGTCAATATCAATGTCTAAACGTTCTCCAAATAAAGCATTCTTACGTTTTCTATATATAGCTTTACGTTGTGCATTCATTACATCATCGTATTCTAATAATCGCTTACGAACACCAAAGTTGTTTTCTTCCACTTTTTTCTGTGCTCTTTCAATAGATTTAGAAACCATAGAATGAGTAATAACCTCTCCTTCTTTTAATCCCATTCTATCCATTAATTTGGCAATTCTTTCAGAACCAAATTTACGCATCAAATCATCTTCCAATGAAACAAAGAATTGAGAAGATCCTGGATCACCTTGACGACCAGAACGACCTCTTAATTGCCTATCAACACGGCGAGAATCATGACGCTCAGTACCGATAATCGCTAAACCACCTGCTTCTTTCACACCAGGTCCTAGCTTGATATCTGTACCACGACCAGCCATATTGGTTGCAATTGTAACAGATCCAGAAAAACCTGCTTCGGCAACGATCTCTGCTTCACGTTTGTGATGCTTAGCGTTCAAAACATTGTGCTTTATTCCTTTTTGCTGTAGAATTCTACTAAGCAATTCTGAAATTTCAACGGTTGTTGTACCGACTAAAACCGGTCTCTTTTCAGTAACTAATTTCTCAATTTCTTCAATTACTGCATTGTACTTTTCTCTTGCAGTTTTAAAAACGAAATCATTATCATCCTTACGTTGAATAGGTCTGTTTGTTGGAATAACAATAACATCCAATTCATAAATATCCCAAAACTCCTTAGCTTCCGTTTCTGCTGTACCAGTCATCCCAGAAAGTTTGTGGTACATTCTGAAATAATTTTGCAAAGTAATAGATGCATAGGTTTGCGTTGCTGCTTCTACTTGAACATCTTCTTTTGCTTCAATTGCTTGATGTAATCCGTCAGAATAACGACGCCCTTCCATTACACGACCTGTTTGCTCATCTACAATCTTAACCTTCCCTTCAATGATAATGTATTCTACCTCTTTCTCAAATAAAGTATAAGCCTTTAATAATTGATTGATAGAATGAATCCGTTCAGACTTAATACTGTAATCACGAATTAAAGCGTCTTTCGATTCTAAAAATTTCTCCTGTTCAAGTCCTTGCTTTTCTAATTTTGCAATTTCCAAACCGATATCTGGCATGATGAAGAACTCTCTATCATCTTTACCTGA
>JAJRQP010000251.1 GCA_024280195.1 Bacteroidota bacterium
AAAATGACTTCTTTGATTTTGAAGCAAAATACAAAGGCTTATCAGATGAAATTACTCCTGCAAGAATCAGTGAACAATTGACTAAAGAGGTTCAACTTATCTCTAAAAACGTTTATCAATTGCTCAACTTACGATCTATTGCAAGAATAGATTTTATGCTCGTTGACAATAAGCCTTTTATTATAGAAGTGAACACAACTCCTGGTTTTTCCAAGGAAAGCATCGTACCAAAAATGATTGAAGCAACTGGAAAGTCAATGAAAGAATTTTGGGGAGAAATATTAGGAAAAGAAGCTTAAAAGGTTGCAATTTTATTGAACAAAACCTCCATTTTCTTCTTTACATTTCTTGTACTACCTTCTTGATTATTAACAACAATAGCAAAAGCATATTTCTTTCCACTTGTAGAATGAATATAACCCGCATAGCTTTTAATTCGAGTCATTGTTCCGCTTTTTGCGTGTATTTTTCCATGACCAGATTGGTTGCGACAAACATACTTTAGTGTTCCACTTTCTCCAGAAATAGGCAAAGAATTAAAAAAAGCATCTTTATTTTTACTTTTATTCATATAAGCCAAAAGAGATGTGAAATTCTTTGCAGAAATTGCATTAGAGCGCGATAAGCCACTTCCATCATTCAAATGAATTTCTGCTGCGTTAATTCTTGTCGCCCATAATGCCTCCATAATCTCCAATCCTTTTTCAGTACTTCCGTCTCCTGTTTTATGATAGGCAACTAAACTTACCATGTGTTCTGCAAACAAATTCACACTCTTATGATTCGTTATTTTAATGATATCAATCAACTTCGGTCCTTTGTGTGTATAAATAAGTTGCCTTGCTGAGTAGTCTCCTTCAGAAGATGAGATTTCCATTCTTCTCGCAGATTTTACTTCTCCTTTTATTCCAATAGAATTGGCTTGTAAAAATTGAGTAAACTCATATGCAACTTGCATTTCTGGATCAGGTAAACTGCCCTTAACTAAAAACTCTGATTGATTGATTGGCAATGTTCCAGTTGCAAAACGATCCATAGAATAAGGTGCGCCATAGATGTAGGAATTATCGCCTCTTTTTTTGGAAGAAAGAACGTAATTATGAATCACAAGTCCAGGAACAGTAGGTTGCATACTGACTAAAGTTGTAGGTTGATTTGCAGTTGCTGATGTCTTAAATTTCAAACGAACCATATTGTCGTAAATAGTCAATCCAGATGGCCCAGCTCCATAATAATTACCTAAATCATCCCAATTCCAACCTCCAGGAGCTCCGTTATATCCAAATTCTGATGCGTCTGCAATGACAGAACCAGAGATTGTTTTTATTCCTGCATCTTTGATTTTTTTTACCCAAGTTGAAAAAAATGAAGTTAAATTATCTTCTGAATTAAAATACTTACTTCCTAAAGCTGGATCTCCACCTCCTCGTACCCAAAGATTTCCATTGAGAACACCATTAGAATCGATGGCTCCATCAATATAAAGACGTGTTTCAGGACGAAAATTTGGACCTAAAACTTCTATCGCAGTAGCAGTAGAAAATAGCTTTGCGGTAGATGCTGTCGGTAGAATTAATTGAGAATTGTTAGACGCAACCGTTTTATTTGTTTCTAAGTCTATTAAGTGGAAGCTCACGGAGGCGTGCTTCAACGTTGGGTCATTGACAAAAGTTGCAAGTGCTGTTTGAATGTTATTCTGAGCAAACAATAAATTTGCGCCAAAGAATAAGGTTAATAGAAATAGACTTAGTATCTTCATCGAACTTTTTTTGATAAATTTCGATAAGAAAAGTCAATGATAGTGCCAAGGTTCGAAAACTTTTGAACAAAACAGAATGAACGAAATAAAAGAAACGAATTCTACTGCTAATTATCCTCGAAAAATTAAGGTTCTTCGAATTATCAACCGCTTTAATATTGGAGGACCAACCTATAACGCAACCTTCTTAACAGCGTTCTTAGGAGATGATTTTGAAACGAAATTAATCGGTGGTTTGCCAGATATTGGTGAGTCAGACTCCTTATATATTCTAGAAAAGTATGGTGTAAAACCTACTTTAATTGAGGAAATGATTCGGCAACCGAACTTAAAAAGTGATAGAGCAGCTTATAAACGTTTGAAGAAAATCATTCAAGAATATCAACCTGACATTGTGCATACGCATGCTGCAAAAGCTGGAGCATTAGGTAGAAAAGCAGCCAAGGCGTGTAAAGTTCCAATCATAGTTCATACTTTTCATGGGCATGTATTTCATTCTTACTTCGGAAAAGTGAAAACCACGTTATTCAAAATGATTGAACGGAATTTGGCAAAAAAATCGGATGTAATTATTGCTATTTCTGAAATTCAAAAGAAAGAATTGACAGAAGAACATAGAATTTGCTCCAAAGAGAAAGTAACAGTTGTTCCATTAGGGTTCGATTTACAACAGTTTCGAGATAAAGCAAAAACCGAACGTGAAAGAATTCGGAAAGAACAAAATCTAAAAGAAGATGAAATAGCTGTGGCTATAATTGGTCGATTGGCACCTGTTAAAAATCATGTATTTTTCTTGCGGGTAATCGATACGATTCTTTCTAAAACAAGTAAGAATGTTAAAGTATTCATTGTTGGCGATGGACCAGAAAGAACTTTTATAGAAGAACAAGTTTCTGTTATTAACAAAAAACACAATAATTCGATCAAATTAACGTCTTGGGTATCAGATGTTGCTTCTTTTAATGCCGGGATGGATGTCATTTGCTTGACTTCAAAAAACGAAGGCACCCCTGTGAGTTTAATTGAAGCGCAAGCATCTGGAGTTCCTGTTGTAACAACGGATGTTGGAGGAGTGAGAGACATTATGATTAATGGGAAAACTGGGTTTGTGACAGCTGTAAATAACGAGCAATTATTTGCAGAAAAGCTACTCGATTTAATCGAAGATGAAAATAAACGCGAAAAAATGTCACAAAATGGATGGACTTTCGTAGAAGAAAAGTTCCACTACAGAACTTTGGTTAAAAACATGACTAAACTCTATGGTGAGTTAATTGAAAGAAAGAAAGATGAAATTTTTATATAACGCTATTGTTTTAACATTCTTCGCAGCAATTTTATTGTTGCAAAGTTGTGGTATCAACAGCAACCTTATGTTTAAACAAGCCAAAGGAGAAATCAATAATGATTCTATTCCCTTAAAACCAACGGAAGCATATCGGATTTCTGCAGATGATAAAATTTCTTTCACGCTTGCAACAAATAATGGCGCATCAATTATAGAAGGAATTAGTGGTGTTTCTAAAGAAACAAAAAGTAATACATCAAGTGTTGAATATTTAGTTAGAACAAATGGAGAAGTAGAGTTACCTGTTTTGGGAAAAGTTCTCATAGCAGGACTAACAGTTGAGGAATGTGAAGATAAATTGATTGATTTATTCTCGGTAGAATATCAAAACCCATTTGTACAAGTAAAAATTACGAATCAACGTGTAATTGTTTTTCCAGGAAACGGATCAGATGCAACGGTGATTCAATTGGTTAATTCTAACACAACACTAATGGAAGCATTAGCACTTGCAGGAGGAATTACAGAAAGAGGAAAAGCAAATACAGTTAAAATAATGCGTAGAGTAAATGGAGAACGGCAAATCTATGTGCTAGACTTATCTACGATAGAAGGTTTACAGTATGTGGATATGATTGTTCAAGC
>JAJRQP010000252.1 GCA_024280195.1 Bacteroidota bacterium
AGGATGATGATGATGATGACCACGATGATGATCAAGACGACAATGATGAAGGTGATTCTGAGGATGATGATGATGACCACGATGATGATCAAGACGACAATAATCAAGACGACAATGACGAGGGTGATTCTGATGATGATCAAGACGACAATGATGAGGGTGATTCTGAGGATGATGATGATGACCACGACGATGATCAAGACGACAATGATGAAGGTGATTCTGAGGACGATGATGATGACCACGACAATAATCAAGACGACAATGATGAAGGTGATTCTGAGGATGAAGATGATGACCACGATGATGATCAAGATGACAATGATGAAGGTGATTCTGATGATGACCACGATGATGATCAAGACGACAATGATGAGGGTGATTCTGATGTTGATGATGACCACGACGATGATCAAGACGACAATGATGAGGGTGATTCTGAGGACGATGATGATGACCACGATGATGATCAAGATGACAATGACGACGATGATTCTGAGGATGATGATGACCACGATGATGATCAAGACGACAATGATGAGGGTGATTCTGATGTTGATGATGACCACGATGATGATCAGGACGACAATGACGAGGGTGATTCTGAAGACGATGATGACCACGACGATGATCAAGATGACAATGACGAGGGTGATTCTGATGTTGATGATGACCACGATGATGATCAGGACGACAATGACGAGGGTGATTCTGAGGATGATGATGACCACGATGATGATCAGGACGACAATGACGAGGGTGATTCTGAGGATGATGATGATGACAATGACGACGATGAAGAAGTTCAAAACGAGCGTAAAATCACGATCTGTCATATCCCACCAGGGAACACGGGTAACACGCAAGAAATTCAAATTCCATTATCAGCATGGCCAGCGCATCAAGCTCATGGGGATAACCTAGGGCCTTGTGAAGAAGAAATTGAAGAGGAGGTTTTGGACGAGCGAAAGATTACGATCTGTCATATCCCACCAGGGAACACGGGTAACACACAAGAAATTCAAATTCCATTATCAGCATGGCCAGCACATCAGGCTCACGGAGATAAGTTAGGACCTTGTGAAGAAGAGGAAGAAGAAATCGAAGAAGAAGTTCACGAAGGGCGTAAAATCACGATTTGTCATAATAACAGAACAATGGTTATTTCTCAATCTGACTGGAGAGAGCATCAAAGGCATGGTGACCAACTAGGTTCGTGTAGAGAGGTAGAAGAAGAAGAAACTCACGAAGAGCGTAAAATCACGATTTGTCATAATAACAGAACAATGGTTATTTCTCAATCTGACTGGAAAAAACATCAAAAGCATGGTGATCATTTAGGTCCTTGCCGAGAAGTCATAGAAGAAGAAACTATTTCAAAAAAAATATTGATTTGCCACCATTCTGATGACTCCAAAAAACATACAGAGATGTATATTGATGAGAAAGAATGGCGCAAACATAAACAACATGGCGATACAAAAGGAGCGTGTCCAAAACAACTCAAAAAAAATAAGGGCATCAATTTAAAAGGCCTTTAATTAAACCTAAAAAAGACCTCAATGTAAATTACATTGAGGTCTTTTTTATTTTGAGAGAGAATCTTCTACTGCTTTTAGTTGAATTAATCGTTTGATCTAACTATATTCGCAAACTTATTTAGATGATAGAAAACAAACACAATGGCGATAATAGGAAAAATTAGAGATAATTCATGGATGATGCTTATTTTAATAGGCTTGGCTTTAGTAGCATTTATCTTTACTGATTATAGTAAAATGACAGGTAATAATGAGTCTGTTTATGGCTTTGGAACCATCAAAGGGGAAAAAGTGGACATGAATGAGTTCAATAAGAATGTAGACAGAGCTCAAGTAAATGCAGATAGAAGTGCAGCACAGCAACAGCAACCTTCTACTCCTGTTGATAGAGATCAGGTGTGGAGAGCTTTTACAGATAAATTGTTGTTAGACGATGAGTTTGCAGCACTTGGAATTGATGTTTCTCCAGCGGAATTTGATGCTTTCTTATATGGAAAAGAAGGATTTGAAGTTCTTCCAGAATTTATTCAAGGGTTTACTGATGAAAAAACAGGAATGTTTAACGAAAAATTATTACAATCACGAATTGAAGAAATGGAAACTTCAGATGATCCAGAGGTTCAACAACAATGGAATGATTCTAAAGAATATTATATCGATAAAAGAAAGCAAGAAAAATATTTTGCAATTCTTGGACAAGGAATGTACGTGACAGATTTAGAAGCAAAAAACGAATACTTAGCTCAAAAAGAGGTAAAAAGCATTTCTTATGTTGTACAAAGATATACGTCAATTAGTGATGATGAAATTAAAGTAACGGATGAGAAATTGAAAGAATTCTACGAAGCAAATAAAAACGATGCGAAGTATTCTAATAAATTCAATTCGAGAGATGTGCGTTTTTTCAGCATTGACATTCTTCCTTCTGGAAAAGATTCTACAGAATTCGATAATATGATGGCTGAACTAAAAGAGAATTTTGCAACTACAACCAACGATTCTTTGTTTGTGGTAAATAGAAAGAACAGTGATTTTAATTACTTCTCAAGCGGACACCAGTTTACCTTTAAGTCAGATGCTGACGAGAAAGCAAAACAAAGAGGTTTAACTTATCCAGTTGCTCTTGACTCTGCGTTTAAAAACGCATCTATCGGAACCATTGTTGGTCCATATAACGATAACGGAGGAACTCGCTTAGCGAAAGTAATAGGATTTAATTCTGATTTATTAAGTGTTCGACATATTTTAGTTGCAGCACAAAGAACAGACACCGCAGCGGTTGAAAGAGCACAAGCTAAGGTTGATTCTTTGATGCCATTAATCAACAAAGATAATTTTGGAGAATATGTAATTAATTTTTCAGAAGATCCAGGATCAAAAGAAACAGGTGGTAAGTATGAAGATTTTATGGACTACGAAATGGTTCCTGAATTCAGTGACTTTGCAAAATCAAAAAGCATAGGTACAATCGGATATGTGCAAACTGATTTTGGTTTTCACATCATGGAAGTGTTAGATAAAAAAGTTGAAAAAGCACCGATTCTTGCGATTGTTCAAAAGACCTTAAAAGCAAGTCAAGAAACAATTGATGACAAAGAAAGCGAAGTTGATAACATCATTTATTTATTAGATGAGAAAATCAGTCCTATTGAAGATGGTTATGCTAAAGTTGCCATGTTCGATACGATTGTTGCAAAAGAAGGATATTTTGCTCGTCCAGTTAACATTCAAGAAAATAGTCCAAAGGTCTATGGTTTTGAAACAAAGTTTGCTGAAGACAAGCTATTAAAGTTGGCTTTTGCTGACGGAGCTCAAGTAGGAGATTTGATTGATTCTCCTATCAAAGAGAAAAACAAATACGTGATTGCCATCTTATCTTCTATTAAGGAAGAAGGAGCTCCAAGCTTTGAAGCAGCTAAAGCAATCATGGAAAGAGAATTTATTCAAGCAGAAAAAGCAAAGAGAATTAAATCTCAAATGTTGGGAGCAAAATCTTTAGAAGAAGTAACAAAGAAAGCAGCAGGAACATCTATCGCAAAAGCAGATGTAACATTTGCTAATCCACAAATTCAAGGAGCAGGATATGAGCCAGCAGTTGTTGGTTCTTTATTCTCTGGATTAAAAGATGGACAAAGAACATTGCCATTAGAAGGTAAGTCAGGTGTATACGTTATTCAAATTGATAAGACAGTAAAAGCACCAGCTGCAGCAAACTACCAAGCAGAAAAAGACCAGCTACTTTCTTCTATGAAGAATCAGTTAGAAGGTACAGCGAAAAAGGCATTGGCTAAATTTGGAGAAGTAGTAGATAACAGAAGATTTTTCGATACGAATATCAGACGTTAAGTAACTATTCTAAACTCATTAAAAGTCCTAGTGTTTTCACTAGGACTTTTTTTATGCAATTGCATATAGCTTTCCGGGGTAACTTCTCACCAAGCCATTCATTTCAAGCGTAAACAATTCTTGATTGAGAACAGAAATAGGCAACTGTGCTTTTACCGAGAGAATATCAACTTGAATTTTAGAAGTGCAACTTATGTGCTTAATAATTATTTGCTGCTGTGCAGATAAGTCATGAAACAATTGTCTTTGTGCGGGAGGCTTTACTGCTTGGTCGTTCCAACCCATTAATCGTTTAAAATCTTCTGGACTTTGAATTAAATGTGCTTTCTGTTGTGCAATTAACAAGTTACAACCTTGCGAAGTTTCCATATGCACAGAACCAGGATAAGCAAAAACATCTCGGTTATAATCATTGGCGAGGTTAGCAGTAATTAAAGAACCGCCTCTTTTTTTGCTTTCTACCACAATAGTCGCATCCGTTATTCCTGCAACTATTCTATTCCTTTTGGGGAAGTTTTCTCTATCGGGCATTGTCCCAGGTATAAACTCACTCAGCAAACCGCCCTGCAACACCATTTTTTGAGCTAACTCTCGATGCATTGCTGGATAAACACGGTCTAAGCCATTGCCTAACACGCCCAAAGTTGGTATATCATACTTTAGACAAGCCCGGTGAACAGCAGCATCAATTCCGTAGGCTAAGCCACTCACGATTACAATGTTTTCTCCCGCAAAAGATTTAATCAATTGATCTACAATGTTCTTACCATATTCTGTAGCGTTTCTCGTTCCAACAATGGCAATTGTTTTAGGAGGGTTTAAGTCAACACTTCCTTTTTTGTAGAGGAGAATGGGAGAATCATCGCAATTTTTTAATCGATGTGGGTAATTATCGTCTTTTATAAAGATTGTTTGAAGTTTATTTGCAACAATGTTTTCAACAATCGTTTCCGATTTTTTTAATGCTTTAGAACGGTTTATTTTAGAGAGAAAAGATTTGGAATAACCGCTTTGTTTAGCAAGCTGAATAGGTTTTAGAGTGAAAAACTCCTCTAAAGAATTGTAGCTATTAATGATTTCTTTTGCTTTAACAGGACCGACCCCTTCAAGTAAAGTCAGTGCAATTTGGTAATGTAAATGTGAATATTTCAAAATAATTGGTATTTTAGGCTTCTTGAATTTAAGAATAATTTAGATGAAAAACATACTATTACTCATATTTATACTGCCTTTTTTTGTGTTTTCGCAAATTTCAGGTAAACTCATTGACAAAGAATCAAAGGATCCAGTTTATGGAGCAAAAGTTATAGCATCTTCTGGAGAGAAGATGCTAAGTGATTTTGATGGAAAATTTGACATTTCTCCAGCTAGCTACCCAGTGACATTAATTATTTCTGCGCAGACTTATCTTACAGACACATTAGTTATTGAGAAAGCAGGAAGCTTTGTTCATAAAATGGTGGAAGCTGTTCAAGTGATAAAAACAGTAGTTGTTACCGCTGGTAGAAGAGATCAAGACATCGAAGACGTTTCCATTTCTATGGAAATAATAAGACCAGAATTGTTTGAACACAAATGTATAGTGGATTTAGAGCAAGCAGTTGATCAAAGTCCTGGTGTTTTTGCGATGGATGGACAAGTGAGCATACGTGGAGGTTCAGGATTCTCTTATGGAGCAGGAAGTCGTGTGTTATTATTATGGAACGGAATTCCAATCATTTCGGGTGATGCAGGTGATACAAAATGGAATACCATTCCTATCGAACAAGCTTCTCAAATTGAAATCATTAAAGGAGCATCTTCTGTTTTGTACGGTAGTGGAGCATTAAACGGTATCATTTCGTTGACAGAAAGAGAACCAGGAACTAAAGGAGAATTTAGAGCAAAAATACAAGGAGGTATTTACGACAATCCTAAAAGGTCAACCTTAAAATGGTGGTCGTCTAATCCAATGTTCTTTTCAGGTGATGCATATTACGGTAAAATGAAAAAACGATTTGGATACACTGTATCTGTGAATGGTTTTACATCACCTGGATTTAAAAAAGGAGAAACAGAAGAAAGAGGTCGTATATCAGGGTCTTTATTTTTCCGTTCAGAACGGTTTAAGAAATTAAAAATGGGAGTTGGTTACAATGCTCAATTGCAAAAAACAGGAAACTTCATTATTTGGGAAAGTGACACGTTTGCATATACTCCAAGTGGAGGAAATGACAACCTTGATTCTTCTTCATTAACGGTTAACACAGGAACATCAATAAGTATTGATCCTTATTTAAAAGTGTATGATAAATACAACAACTTGCACACAATTAAAACAAGGTATTACTTTTTGGACAGAACAAACTTAACCAACGCTTCTCAATCGACAGCTTCTTCTGTTCTTTATGGAGACTATCAGTTCCAAAGAAAATTCTTACAAGGGACAATTATGACGGCTGGACTTACAGCTATACGAACAGATGTGAAATCAAACTTATTTGGAGATCATTTTTCTAATAATTATGCATTTTACACGCAATTCGAGAAAAGAATCAATAAACTTGACTTAACAGGTGGTGTTCGTTTAGAATATTACGACCAAGATAATCAACGAGGTGATTCTGACTTCTACTTTGGAAACGATACCAATGCTGTTTCCAAGTTGCCTGTCTATCCTATCTTTAGGTTGGGAGCACATTATCAACTGTTTAAATACACGCATTTAAGAGCATCTTTTGGGCAAGGGATCCGTTATCCTTCCGTTGCAGAAAGATATACTTTCACTTCGGTTGGTGCACTGAATATTTTTCCTAATCCTAACCTTAGACCAGAAACTGGATGGGCGGCAGAAGTTGGCGTGAAGCAGGTGTTTAAAATTGGAAAAAATTGGAAAGGAATTTTTGATGTTGCAGGTTTTATCAATCAGTACAATAACATGATGGAGTTTACTTTTGGAACTTACAAGCCAGATTCTATTGCATGGAGCATTGACCCAAACGACGTTGGTTATATTGCTAACTGGTTTGGTTTTCAAGCGCAGAATGCAGAGAAAGCTAGAATCACAGGACTAGAATTATCATTTAACAGTCAAGGAAAAATAGGTGATGTTGAGTTGACATCTTTAATTGGTTACACCTATATGAAACCAATTAGTTTGAATAGAGATTCAGCTTATTTAACAACCTTTTCTGACACAACAACTACCTTATTAAAATATAGATTCAACCATTTAGCGAAAGCGGATATTGAAGCAACATGGAAAGGGATGAGCATAGGGTTCTCAGCAAGATATAATAGCTACATGAAGAACATTGATAGGGCTTTTGAGGATGGAATTAATGTGGGGGGAACTGTTTACCCTATTCTTGCAGGTTTAAAAGAATACCGACAAAGAAATAACACAGGAAGTCTCGTTTTTGATGCTCGATTAGGTTATGAAATAAAAGAGAATTATCGAATAGGTTTTGTGATAAACAATTTAATGAACACTGAATACGTTACCCGACCAGGTGATGTTAGAGCACCAAGAACATTCTTACTTCAACTTCAGGTAAAACTGTAATGAAGGTTGTAGGAATTATACCTGCTCGTTACGAATCGTCAAGATTTCCGGGTAAACCATTGATAGATTTAAAAGGTAAATCAATGATTCAAAGGGTGTATGAAGGTGTCCAAAAATCTCCTTTGCTTACTGAAGTAATTGTTGCAACGGATGATGCTAGAATTGTTAAAGAGGTAGAAGGCTTTGGCGGAAAAGTAATGTTGACTTCTGAAAATCATTCTACAGGCACGGATAGATGTGGAGAAGTTGCTTTAACAGTGGATGCAGATGTCATCATTAATATTCAAGGAGATGAGCCTTTGGTTGATTTTCGTCAGTTAGACCAGTTAATTTCTGCTTTTAATGATTCTGAGGTAAAAATAGCTTCTCTAGGAATCAATTCCGTTTCTCATGAAGACAAAATGAATCCCAACCGAATTAAAATTGTTTTAGACAAAAAGAAAGATGCACTTTATTTTTCTCGAAGTCCAATACCTAATTCTGAAAACGCAAAAAAAGAAGCAATAAAAGATTTTCAGTTTTTTAGACACATTGGCGTTTATGCATACAGAAAAGCAACACTTTTAAAATTGGTGAACTTGGACAAAACTGAGCTGGAACAAGTAGAGTCGCTGGAACAGTTGCGCTGGATGTATCATGGTTATTCAATTAGAATTGTAGAAACAACCATTGAAACACCTAATATTGACGTTCCAGAAGATGTGCAGAAAGTATTGTCTCAACTGTCATAGTTGAATTCTTTTCCTTATTTTTGTTACAATGATTACAGTAGAACAACTTATAGCAGATTTATTGTTGCAAAACAATTGCGTGATTATCCCTTCCTTTGGTGGGTTTGTCGCTCAGCGTGTTTCGGCTAAAATAGATTTTGAATCTGGTAAAATTGCTCCACCTAGAAAATCATTGCTATTCAATAAGCAGTTAATCAATAACGATGGACTACTTATTAATGAGCTAGCAAAGCAAAATAAATCAAGCTTTAATGAAGCAATGATTCAAGTTTCTTCTGTCGTTTCAGAATGGAATCAATCATTAAAAGATGGAGAAAGAGTTGAATTGGATAAGATTGGATTTTTGTACAACGATTCAGAAAACAACTTATGCTTTGAGCAAGACCGCTTTTTTAATCTACTGCTAGAATCTTTTGGTTTAGGGCAAGTCAACTTCTTAACGGAAGAAGATGTTCAACTGAATGAGCAAAGAATTATTTTAACAAAAGAAGAACCTGTTTTTGTTCCGATTACCGCGGCTGAAATTGCTCCAGTTGAAAT
>JAJRQP010000253.1 GCA_024280195.1 Bacteroidota bacterium
CAAAACAGACTTGCCAAAAATGGCGGTGCAAGGTTACGATGTCTTGTTTCATTTTTGCAGTGAGTTTTTCTTGGAAGAATTCAATCCAACCCTGCTTATGAATGAATTTGATATGGAACAAATTTCTAAGAAGGACGGTTTCGAAAATTCGAATGTCTTTATCATTGAGCAAGAAGAGTTTGAATTGGTGAGGGTTAATCAATAAGATTCCTACGAAACATTTCATCCTCTATATTGAGATTATCTGATTAAGTGTTGTTATTTCTCGTTAAATAGGTTTGTTTGCCCATTTGTTGAATAATAATATCTTAAAAGAGCAACCTATTAGTATTCTTTTCGTTTCTTTAGCAATACAATTAAAACTATTAAAACTATTATTAATAATAAATATTGAACATGTTTAAACTACTTAATTTGAGTTTGTTTGCTATACTAATAAGTGCAAATACTTTTTCTCAAAAAAACAAATTTCTAAAGGTCGAGTCTGTATTCACGATTAATGAATGTGATAAGATGAGGGCTAATAATCCTGAGTTATGGAATGTCTTAGTTGGTTTCTCTAATGATTCCGACGCGATTGTTTTTTTTGAAAGTAATAATCAATCATTGCTTTCGTCTCCCGATTTGCCTGTAATAAAAAACAGAATAACCAATAATGTTATTCTTCCAATTGATTTCGTAGCGAATTTAAAGAAAGATGATTTCAATGTTGTTGAGTATACACTTTTTCCTAAAATGACTGAAATGGTTTATAAAGTTACTCCAGGTAGTTATATAAAAGTTAAAGCACAGGTTATTTATTTTAATACTAAAGACTAATGAAGTTTCAAATTATTTTTTTTGTAAAAGGAGTAATATTATTGTTAATTGGAATCGTTTCGATAGAAGTTCATGCTCAAAGTTTTAACATGTCTGATGGGACAACGATTAATTCTTGTTCAGGAACATTCTATGATTCAGGAGGTACGGGTAATTACGGGGATAATGAATCAATGGTGTTTACAATTTGTCCAGACACTCCGGGGTCATTTATTCAGATTGATTTCACTTCATTTGTTACGGAGTCAGGATTTGATACACTGTACATTTTTAATGGGCCAAATTTAAGCTCTCCTTTTTTTGGGTTCTTTACTGGGGCAGGAGGCCCTGGGGTAAATACTTCTACAGATGCTTCTGGTTGTTTGACTTTTTATTTTGTATCCGATGGTTCAGCGACAAGAGCAGGATGGGAAGGATTAATAAGCTGTGTACTTCCATGTCAGCCTGTCGTTGCATCAACAACAGCAGGAGCCGTTATAGGAGCTTGTATGAATAGTAATATTTCTTTTAATGGAGTTGGTGGCTATACCAATAATAATGCTGCTTATACTCAATCTGATGGAACATCTACTTTTTCTTGGAGTTTTGGTGATGGAACCACTGCTGTAGGTCAAGTTGTTAATCATTTTTATTCTTCTCCTGGTATTTACAATGTGGATTTAAGCATTACAGATGTTAATGGTTGTACATCAGTCAATGATATAAATTTAAACGTTTATGTTTCGGATGTCCCAGTTTTTGTAGGAACAATTGCAACATTACCTCAAATTTGTTTAGGACAGCAGAATACACTGACTGGTATTGTAGTTCCTACTCCAATTTCTCCAGAATGTACAACTGCACCAGCAGATGTAACATTTTTACCTGATGGAAGTGGAGGGTCTTTTCAAACTCCAACTATTGTTGACTGCTTTGATCCTTCACAAGCGATAACTTCATCTGCGGATATCAACAGTATTTGTATTGATATGGAGCATTCTTATTTGGGTGATTTAGGGATTAGTCTCGCTTGTCCAAATGGTCAATCTATTGATTTGATAATATATGCTTCTGGTGACAATACTGGAGGGGAATACTTAGGTACTCCTGTTGATAATGATACGGATTTAACACCTGGTGTTGGAGCTATTTATTGCTTTACAGATGCAGCAACCCAAACAATGGAGCAAGTCGCAGGGACAGTTGCAAATGGAGTTACCATGCCATCTCAAGATTATATGCCAATTGATCCTTTTAGTGACTTAATTGGATGTCCTATGAATGGTAATTGGATTATTACGATTACTGACAATCTAGGTTCTGACAATGGGAATGTTTTTGGATGGAATATTGATTTTAATATTACACCTTCTACAGGTGTTTATACTCCCCCAATTACGAGTGAAAATTGGTCTGCAGACCCTTCAATTGTTTCCACCGCTGGAAATGTTATAACTGTTCAACCGACAGTGTCCGGTCCTGCTTGCTATACGTATAATGCAATCGATGAAAATGGCTGTGTTTTTGATACAACTGTTTGTTTTAATGTATTACCAGCAAATGATCCTGCTTGTTCTCCTTGCCTAATCAATTCATTCTCGGTCAACATCGGAGCATGTCAACCTATTGATAATACTTTTGATATTACAGGTGAAGTTCAATTTGTTAATCAACCAACAACAGGAACTTTAACTGTTTCAGACTGTAATGGAAATCAACAAGTTTTTAATGC
>JAJRQP010000254.1 GCA_024280195.1 Bacteroidota bacterium
AACCTTATGGATATCATCGCTACAGAAAACGAACATGAATTACACACCGGTGACAAAAAACCATCTATAACAGGAAATGTTTCCTTTGAAAACGTTCGATTCTCCTACCCTCAACGTATGGACATTGAAGTAATTAAAGATATCAACTTTACGGTCAAAGAGAATCAAACTATCGCGTTAGTTGGGTCTTCAGGCGCAGGGAAATCTACCATTGCTTCCCTCCTATTGAACTACTACCCATTAACTGGTGGTACAATCCGATTCAATGGAGAAGATACAGCAAAAATCGACCTGAATCATCTTCGCTCCAACATTGCGATTGTTCCTCAAGAGGTTATTTTATTTGCTGGTTCGATTCGGGAAAATATTCTATTTGGAAACGTGAATGCAACTGAAGAACAAGTGAATAAAGCTGCTGAGAAAGCAAATGCACTAGAGTTTATCAATTCTTTTCCTGACAAGATGGAAACAGAGGTTGGTGATCGTGGAATTCAACTTTCAGGTGGACAAAAACAACGCATCGCAATCGCTAGAGCAATTCTAAAAGATCCTAAGATATTAATTCTCGATGAAGCTACATCAGCACTGGATTCTGAATCGGAAAGATTGGTACAAGAAGCATTAAACACCTTAATGAAAGGAAGAACGTCCTTCGTTATTGCACATCGTCTTTCAACAATTAAGAATGCAGATACGATTTTCGTATTAGAGCATGGAGAAATTATTGAAACAGGTAAACACGATGAATTAATTGCTCAAAATGGTGTTTATTCTAACCTTGTGAGTCTTCAAGGAGTTGAGGCATAGTTTTATTTTAATCTAAAAACAACTTAAGAATGATGACTTTTGAATCGTTAAAATTATCTGCACAACTTCTTCTAAATATTGAAGAACAAGGTTACAAAGAACCATATCCAGTTCAACTAGAAGTGATTCCTGATGTCTTAGAAGGAAAAGATATCATAGGTATTGCAAAAACAGGTTCTGGAAAAACAGCAAGTTACGTTCTTCCGATTCTTCAAAGGTTAGAGAAAGCAAAAACGAAGAATAGATTCGCTAATGTTTTGGTTTTAGTTCCAACCCGAGAATTAGCGGTTCAAGTGCAAGAAGTATTTTATCTTTTCAGCAAAGAACTAGCATATCCTGCGAAATCGATGGCCGTGTTTGGTGGGGTTGCTATCAATCCGCAGATGAAACGAATGAGTAATGTCAACATCCTTGTTGCAACTCCAGGAAGATTACTTGAATTGACACGTTCAAATGCTGTAAATCTTTCTAAGGTTTCAACTTTCGTGATGGACGAGGCAGACAAGTTGTTAAATCTTGGTTTTCAGAAAGAATTAGATGACATTCTTAAATTACTACCAAAGAAAAGACAAAATTTATTATTCTCTGCGACATTAAGCCCTGAAGTAAAGAACATTGAGAAAATTCTTTTGAACAAAGAAGATTTTGCTACGAAAGAATCTCAAGCTATTGTTAAGGAAACCGAAGAAATAGAGGAAGACATTCTCATTAATCAGACAGGTTATTTTGTTAGTCAAGAGAAGAAAGGACCTTTACTGAGACATCTTATCAAAGAGAAGGAAATGAAGCAAGTCTTGGTTTTTACATCCTCTATCTTTCAAGCTGATCAGCTGACTGCTAAATTGCGAAAAAATGGGATTGATGCACGAGCAATTCACAGTAAAAAGAGCCAAGGTTCTCGACAAGAATCATTGACACTTTTTAAAAACAATAAAATCAATGTCTTAGTTGCTACAGATTTGCTTGCAAGAGGAATTGACATTCAGTTTTTGCCTTTTGTAGTCAATTATGAACTTCCTCGTTCTCCAAAAGACTTTATTCATCGAATTGGTAGAACAGGTCGTGCAGAAAATCCTGGTGAAGCAATTACGCTAGTTACCGAAGAAGATAAGCATCACTTTAGAGTCATTCAAAAGAAAATGAAGCAATGGGTAACTATGGTTGATTCTGAGAATCTTAATTTTTAATCATTTCTTTTAAGTCGTGTACTTCTCTTTGCAAATTCTGCAAGGACTTAGAAAGATCTTTATCGTCCAACCTCATCTCTGGTAATTCTGGAGAAATGTAATTGACAAATTTCCACATTTCTAAAATATTATTGGCGTGAACCAAATACGGCTCATAAAAGGTGTTGGTAGAACACAATTGAAATGATTGCTTAGAATCTAACAGGTTATGAACGACTTTAAAAACAATCCCATCATCTTTTGTTACGACTATGCAGGGGGTTCCACTTCGAATCGACATCCAGTTTTGCACAAATTCCCCAACAACAAAAGAGCCATTTACAACTGGCGGCATTGAATCTCCTTTTATAGGAAAGGTTCTATATTTTCTATCACGAGAAAGAAATGGCAAATGAAAGGTTGGTAAAACTTTTAAATAGTCTGGATCCGCATAACCTGCAGTATAACCCGCACTAGCTTTCACATTAACCAATTCGATTAATTCTTCATTATTCTCATCTACCATTGAGGTTAACACCCGAAGCTTTGCTCCTTTGATATCAGAATAAAC
>JAJRQP010000255.1 GCA_024280195.1 Bacteroidota bacterium
GATGGCTCATAACCTGATAACTCGTTAGAACTCTCTAGTAGATAAGCTCCAAAGAAAAAAGGGCTTTGAAGCAATGCTGTTCCACATGTGTATTTATTGATTACAAAGTCTCCGTAGCTATCATAAATTCCTGCTGACTGAACTGATTTATACAACGCTGGGTTTTCACTAACTGAAAAATCATTTCGTTGCATGTCATGTCGAATAAAAGTTGATGGTAAGTATTCATAATATCCTTTCCCATCAGCAAAACCAATGTGATCATCAACTTTTAATATGTAATTATTGGCAACGATTAATAATAAAATGACAATGATTAATTCACCTAGTATTGATTTTAATATGTTGAAGATCTTGTGAAGCATTGTTATTCAAAATCAACACCTTGTTTTTTTAATGTCTTTCCGACAAACCATGCAAAAAACGCGAGGTATGCGAAGCAAACAACTCCAACAATAAACGAAGGTTGAATTCCAATCACATCAGACAACTTTCCTTGCAATGGAGGGATAATTGCTCCCCCTAAAATCATCATAACTAAAAATGCGGAACCTTGTGTTTGATACTTTCCTAATCCTGCTAATGAGAGAGAAAAGATGCAAGGCCACATGATTGAACAGAACAGACCAGCACTTAAAAATGCATATACAGCAACCATTCCTGTTGTAAGTAATCCAACTAACATCGCAACGACTCCCAATGTTCCATATATAGCTAGTGTTTTGGCTGGTTTGTCTTGAGAAATATAGAATGCGGCAATTTGAACTAACACACATACAATATACCAATATAGAGGAGCAACTTCATATCCTGCTAATTTTGAAACGAGCAAAACAATCCCAAAAGCAATAAGTGGAACAATGAAACGTAAGATTTTTTTTGTGCCGTCTTTCAAGTTGAAAGCACTGATTGCACCTGTCCAACGGCCAATCATTAAACTTCCCCAAAACATGGCAACAAATGGTGCTATTTGAGAACTTTCATATCCTCCAAATTCAGGTTGTTTAAGTAATTCTCCCAAATTAGACCCGATGGCAACCTCCACTCCAACGTACACGAAAATTGCTAGCATTCCCAACGATAATTGTGGGTATTGCATAGCTCCCCAACCCGTTTTTTCTTTTGCTCCTTTAAAATAGCTATATAGTAAACCAATGATTGTAACAATAAGTCCACCTGTCCATCCGATAATTCGAACTTGCTCAGCTTGAACATTTGTCCAGTCTAAACCAGATTTATAGCTATAGAAAACAGGGGAAAAACAAATGATAAGTAGACCTGTAATAACTAATAATATTTTCTTTGCTTTAATTGAATTTTCAGAACTGTTTACATCATGTGCTACATCATCTATTAGTCGAGAATCATTGATACTGTTGCTAGTAGCTTTATCTTCAGTCTTCCCTTCAGGTACTTTCTTCGAAAACCCAAACAGAGCAGCAACACCAATAAATAATGCCCCAACACAAGCATAAAGAATAATCACCTTCGTTAAACTTAACGCTTGAATCATCTCATCTGTCAAAGATGCAGTTGTTCCAAAAAGTGCTAATGAGACAATCAAAGGGCCAATCGTTGTTCCTAAACTATTTACACCACCACCAAGGTTTATTCTACTTGCACCTGTTGATTCATCCCCTAAAGAAATCATAAATGGGTTTGCAGCAGTTTGTTGTAACGAGAATCCTAGAGCAACAATAAATAAACCTATCAGCATTCCTGTAAACATATTTAGATAAACAGAAATGATCATTGCTCCTGCTCCTAATGCTGAGAATAACAATCCATAAACAATACTCTTTTTGTAGCCCCACGAGCCCACTAAGTCTTTACCTGTAGATGTTCCAAAAATAAATAAACCTAATGCTCCAAGATAATACGCCCCATAGAACGCAAAGTCTATCAATTGACTTTGGAACTGATCTAGATTAAAATAACTTTTACAAAAGGGAATAAAGACACTATTTCCTGCTGCTATGAACCCCCAAAAGAAGAACACAGTTGTCAATGTGCTTAATGCACCATAATTGGTTTTTTGCAAAGTTTTATCTGTCATTGTAGTCAATTTAATGACTACAAAATAAAGAGAATTATCGGAAAGAAACAGGAAATAAAAAATAAACAGCAGAGAAAGCACAAAACTTTCTCTACCGTTCACTTCTAACTAAAACGTGAATGTAAAATTCACTAACAAGCTTCGTCCTTGACGGTTAATTTTCATAATGTCTAAATGTTCAAAATAAGGAGTGTCAAAAATGTTGTTCAATGATAAATTTACCGCATACTTGAATTTTTTAACAGTAAATGTTTTTCCTATCGATGCGTCAAACACATTGAATTCTCTTGTTGGCATTTCGCCATAAGTTTTAAAGTCAACATGATTTTGAGCAATGGCAGTTATATACTTAAGCTGCATTTGTACTCCTTTCAATGTATATGCAAGTTCATTGACCGATTTTAATGGCGGAATCAACGGTAAAGCATTGTGATTCATATCTTCTCCGTATGAAAAAGAGTTGGAGGATGAGAATAA
>JAJRQP010000256.1 GCA_024280195.1 Bacteroidota bacterium
CTTCAGTTGATGTAATTGAACTTCTCCCTGTGGTGACGAATTCAACGGTGAATATCTGTCAAGGAGGTTCTACTATGATTTTTGGTAACAGTGAAAGCGTTGCTGGATTATATACGCAAATTTATGTGGCAGATAATGGTTGCGACAGTACATCGAATGTAACTTTAGTGGTAGATAATAACCCTGTAATTGATGTTACTAATTTTACAGAAGAAAGTTGTTTGGGTGATAATGACGGAACCATTGATGTTGTTTCAGTAATCAATGGTTCAGGGAACTACTCTTATTCTTGGGATATCATTCCTGATCCTGCAACTGCTTCGGTTAACTCATTGTCTCCTGGGACTTATACAGTAACAGTAACAGATATTAACACTACGTGTCAAGTAACAGGAGCAACAACATTAAATGCAGCAGCGATTTGCTGTGATGTTGTGATCGATACAACAAGTACAACTTCTCCAAGTTGTGGGCAAGCAACAGGAGTGATTGTTGCAACGGCAACAGGTGGTGATGGAGTTTATATGTATAGCATTGATGGAGGTCCATTTGTGGCAAGTGGAACATTCAACGGTCTTGTTGCAGGTAGTTATCAAATTACTGTACAAGATGGTTCAGGAGTTTGCAACGATGTAATGGATGTTGTTTTGGTTGACTTATTAGCACCTACTATTTCTTCTATCACAGCGACTAATTTATTATGTAATAATGATAACACAGGAACAATTACTGTGGTTGCAACAGGAGGTACAGGTATATTAACTTATACAGCTACGGTTGGTGGAACTTCAATTAACAACACAACAGGTTCGTTTACAGGTTTAGTAGCTGGGAATTATGCAATTACAGTTACAGATGAGAATACATGCTCAGTGACTGGCAATGCTGTTGTAACAGAACCTACGATTGTGACCATTGCAACAAACCCAACAAATGTAGATTGTTTCGGTGCTTCAACTGGAGCAATTGAAGTAATCGGCGGGGGAGGAACACCAACTTATTCTTATTCTATTGATAACGGAGCTACTTGGTCATTAGGCAATACGTTTACCTCATTGACTGCTCAGAATTACAATGTAATTGTACGTGATGATAATAATTGCCTTTCAACTGTGACTATTACTCCAATTACAGAACCGACTCAAGTGTCAGTTGTTGTTAATGGAGTAGATGAGGTGTGCTTCAATGCGTGTGATGGAGAATTGAGCTGGGTTGCCAATGGAGGGACTGCCCCTTATACATTCTCTTATAATGGAACAAACACAACGAGTTCTCCAGTATTTAATTTGTGTCCAAATAACTTTAACTATACCTTAACGGATGATTTAGGTTGTTCTGTTTCGGGTAGTCAAGTGATTGCTCCAGCAGTAGAGATTATTCCAGGAAACATTACAGTTGTTGATGATGGGTGTGAAGAGAATTGCAGTGGAGAAGTGACAGTAACTTCTAACACAGGTGTGAACTACACATTAAATGGTGTTTCAGATCCTAATGGAATATTCACAGGAGTTTGTTCTGGAGTTTATACCATTGATATTAGTGATGCAAATAATTGTTTAGCAACCGCTAATGTTGTCGTAGGAACAATGCCTCAAACAGATGCTTCGTTTACGATGTCGTCCACTACGATAACAACGATTGACAATGAAATAGAATTTATTAATAACTCTACAAACGCATCGGTTTACATTTGGACAATCTCTGGACCTGATGGTTATTCTGAAACATTCAATGAAGAGGATATAAATCATGTTTTCCCAACAGATACAGGTTCGTACTTGATTTGCTTAACGGCAATTAATCCAACAGGTTGTACAGATGTTGTTTGCCGAAGAATCTCTGTTCAAGAAGGAGAAGTTCTATATGTTCCAAATACTTTTACACCAGATGGCGATGAGTTTAATCAAACGTTTAGAGCTTATGCAAGTGGAATTGATATTTACGATTACGAGATGTTGATTTTTAACCGTTGGGGAGAAGTTATTTGGGAGACACATGATGTATCTGTCGGTTGGGATGGCACATTCCATGGTAGAATGGTTCAAGATGGACTGTACAATTGGAAGATTACATTTAAAGATTTGTATGATGATGATAGGAAAACGCATTATGGTCATGTGAACATAATGAGGTAGGATTGGTTATAGCAACAACGGAATGATAAGTTTAAAAACTTTTATTGTAACGCTTGCGATGTATTGTTTCAATACTGTGGCTCAAGATATTATTACTTCAGATGGTCAATCAATGGGGGCTAAATCAATTTTCATGGAAGTTTGCATGGAAAATATGAGTGAGAAAAGACCGGACGCAGGTGCTCCCTACAGTGTTTATGATTTTTGCAATTGCATGGCAGATGAATTACTTCCAACATTTACCAAAAGCCAAATAAATTATTACTTTACTCAAGATCATCTCGATGAAATGCTAACCGATAGTGCATCAAGATACATCATCGTTAATTGTGTTGTGAAGAACATTTCATTTGATAGTATCGTGTCTTTACCTCCACCTCTTATTATAGAAAGTATGACATTAAAGGAAAATGAGCCTTTAGTTGATAGTATTGTTATCATTTGTGATTATGAATCGAAATTTAACTCCATAAAAGAGCAAAGACTTATTTATTTTGCAAAAGAGAATGATTGGGATGAAAAAAAAATAAAGGAAGTTTATTCCAAAATCAAGTTTTTAGAATTTGACCAAAGGAGGTACTATGGTGGTTATTCTGGATATAGCAGAAATGATTTGCTCGCAATAATTGAATACTTTGAGGCCATGTCGCAAGAAGAACTTCAACAATCTGAGGTTAGATATGAAAAGATTATTTTAACAAATTTTGAAGAAGAGATTAACTATTCTATAAAAAAGGCAGGTGGGCTAATTCAATGACAGCAATCCATTTGAACACTAGATTCAACTTCTGATTCTCCATCGACTTTTTCAATTTTTTTCTCAACCATTTTCACTGTTGGACTGATAAAAGGTATTCCTAAATTCATTCCACGAAGGATAATTAGCAAACCAACAACGGTTAGTAAGTAAGGAACTGCTTTGTTCATTCTCTTGCGAGCAACGGAAGATATCTTATTCATCATAAAGACAACTGCCATCATTGCTGGTAATGTTCCTATGCCAAATGCGAGCATTGCGATAGAACTGGAAAGAATGTCACCCGTAAGAATGGCATTGGATAATGCAACGAATACCATTCCGCAAGGAAGCAAGCCGTTCAGTATTCCAAGAAGTAATAATTTAAACGGAGAA
>JAJRQP010000257.1 GCA_024280195.1 Bacteroidota bacterium
ATGACATCCTTCTCCTCTTCAATACTTGTCATTTGGATAAAGGTGAACAACAACGCGGGTTTTTGATTATGGAATTCAATGAATTTATCCAATATATTCTTTTGATCTGATGTAAAGGTTGATTGTCCATATTCAAACGGTAAGAACTCTAAATCTTCGGCATTCTTTCCAGCCAAACTTGACATTGCTCGCATAGGACTTGTAGCAGCTTTTGCAAAGAATTTACCCAAAGTTTTCCAAACCAATGGCATGATTTTAAAATCTGGTTCAGATGGATTTCCAGTAATTGGAACATCAAATTGGATGTTATCATTCTTATCTTTCATTAGCATTAAAGCCAATTTTACAGGAACTTTATAAGCAGAGTCACTTTTGATTTTTTTACCAAATTCCAATTCTCGAATATCAAATGAATTGTTATTGACTAAACTTGTTTCAGTCATATCCAATGAGATATTGTAGTTAAAAAGTCCTTGTGTAATAGGTGAAGCAATAAAATATTCTGAATATGGAGAAAAACTGAGCATATCCACATTCTTGAAAGAAGAATTGTATTTTACATTATAGGTATTCGTCATGTCGAGAATCATCTCTCCAACTATTTTACCTTTTTCTCCAGAGGTCATTGAAAAGTTAGAAGTTAAATTTTTCGAATCTTCAGAGATATTATTGGCGGTTAAGTTGATGTCTTTTACAGCGTAAGAAAATGGTCTATCAAGGGTGTTATCCGTGTAAAATATTTTTCCACCCGTCATATTCACCTTTTTTATTTCAAAATGAAACGGCACCTCTTCTGCAACTTTCTGAATAGTATCGACAATTTGTGTTGGATCAACAACAAATAAAGGTTCTAAAAAGTAGTCAAAATTGCTTGCTTCAGTTCCCAACTCTGCATAAGTGACCATGTTTGTTAAATTTGTTTCTGCAAATACGAAGTAGTTATTTTTAATAAACATTGAGTCAACTTTCACGCTAATTTCATCAGCAGAAGTCAGCGGTTTACCTTTCTTGTCTACAATAGCAAAGTCAGTAATACTTGTTGTTCCTTTTATAGAAATTGCTAGTGCGTCTTCAATTTCTCCATCAACAACAACATCGGAGTGAATAAAACCTTTGATGGATTGCATGTTAAAAAGATCTCTGATATATGCTTCTCCATAATTCACATCAATGTTACTCACTTTGCATTCTGCATGGTATTTATTCTCAGCACTGTTTAAGAAGGCTTTTAATTCAACCTTTCCTTTCTCATCCATTAAAAAATCAAGATTGACATCATTTTTAGTGCTGTTCCATGCTAATTTCGGAACCGAAATGTTTAGTTCTCGAACGGCGAAAGTATTTGCGTCGTCTTTATAAGTGAATTTACTTTTAGTTAGTTTAATGTTGTTTAAGTAAAATTTTGCTGGTTCAGCATTGGGGTCAGAAGGTTCATCAGAAAGAAAGTCATCGAAATTAAACGATCCATTTTTTTGCTCAATGATTAGTTGCAGTCTGTCGACATCAATTTGAGCAAGAGAAATCTCATCACTTAACAAAGCCCAAGGTTGAATGTTTACATAAGCGTTTCCAAGGTAGGCAAATGTGTCTTTTTTATTGACTTCGTACATCGTAAAATCACCCAAGCTTACACTTGAATTGAGGTAATTGAAATCAACAGAATTGACATGCAATTTTCTTCCAGATAAATCTTCACCGTAATTATTGATAACGTATTTGGTTATGGTATTTCCAAAGAAAAGAACTACAAAAATGGTAAACAATAGAATAATCAGTGATTTGACAATGAATTTTCTTCGTCTAAACCAACCTATTGCTTTCTTTAAATACTTCATCATTAATCGTTATGTAAATTAAAGCGCAAAGCTATTGAATTCTTAATGAGGAAACAACAAAGACGAGTGATTCTTAATGAGTTTATAAAACAGCAGGTTCTAATAGGTTAAAATGACCTTCATCTGCATTCATTTTGACTTCAACCCCAATTGGGACGGTAAATTTATTTCTAACATGTCCAATTTGAGCTCCATAAAACACAGGAGCATCAAGTTCAGAAAAATGTTGTTTAAATACCTCTTCTAAAGTGAAAGAACGGTCAGGTTCTTCGGCAAAACATTTCCGAAAATTTCCTAGAATAATTCCATTGACTTGCTCAAAAACACCTGCTAATTTTAGCTGTGTCAACATTCTGTCAATGCTGTATGGTTCTTCTCGAACGTCTTCTAAAAAGAGAATTTTATTCTTCCAATTGGGCAGAAAATCAGTTCCAATTAAACTGCAAATAACGCTTAAATTCCCTCCAAATAATTCTCCAGTTGCTGTGCCCGAAGAGTAGGTTGTAATTTTTGAGTCAGAAGAAATATTGCTGTATTTAATTGATTCTCCGGCAATTAAAAGCCTTTCAATGTAATCGACACTATAGGCATTCCACGTAGAGTTGCCTCCCGGTCCATGAAAAGTGACAAGCCCCGTTCTTGTTGTGATAGCATTCAACAGGGTGGTGATATCGCTAAAACCCATGATTACTTTTGGGTGCTGTTTGATGCTGTTAAAATCGAGGAAAGGAAGAATACGTGCGCAACCCCAACCTCCGCGTAGAAAAAAGACTCCGCTAACTTCATTGTCTTGTATTAAGTCCATAAAATCGGAAGCTCTTTCTTCATCAGTCCCTGAAAAATAGCCGTATTTCTTTTGACAGTTTTTGCTAAATTTCACTTTGAATCCTAATCCTTCTAATACCTTTCTAAATTCGTCCAGTTCAGAATGACTTTTTATTCCACCAGCCGGCGCACAAACTCCAATGGTATCTCCGGTCTTTAATTTTGGAGGCAGAATTTTACTCCTTTCTTCAGAAAATAATTTTGGCTCCTGAATAGACAAGCAAGACGCACCAATAACTGCCGTTCCTAGAATGGGGATAAAACTTCTGCGTGAGATTTTAGTCATACTATAAAGATAGTAAAAATTGATGCGTTTGTAAATTCGCTGTTCGAGAGTTTGATTCGCTAGCGCTGTTTGAGTTTTCGGTTGAAGAGGTTAAGGGGAGTAGTAAAATTGCCACAGATACACGAATAAATTTATCCGTGCATTCGTGGTTTATAAAATTGAGTGGAGGATAGAAAAGTTTTAAAAGAAGAATTCTCAACAACGTCAGTCAAAAAGTGTTAGTGAGTCAAAAAGCAAAGCGGTCGATAAGTCGATAAGTCAAAAAAAAGCCTACTTCATCTTCGAAAAGAACACCTTGTCAGGATCCATTTGTTCTTCCAAAATTTTAAAAAACGCTTCTTTCTTTCCTTCTTGAATACAGTCGGTAGGAAAAGACAACTGCAAATCTTTGATGTAATCAAAATAAATGGTTTGCTGATGAGGACTTACTTTTCTCAATCCTCTAAAATACAACAAACTGACTTCTCTATCAGCAACAATTAATGCTTTGG
>JAJRQP010000014.1 GCA_024280195.1 Bacteroidota bacterium
AAGTCATTGAAGCAATTGAAAAACAAAGGAAATACAGTGAAGCATCTTCGCTTCGGTTAGAAAGTAAGACTTGAAAAAAAGAGCTGTTTATTTAATGGGGATGATCACTTTGGTGGTTTTCCCCATTCCTACATTTGGTGTGTTGTACTTCTTTGAAGACATCAATCCCTTTGCTATTTTTCAGTTGGAGAACTTTACTGCTTTCAAAATTATTCTAGGTTTGTTGCTTGGTGTCTTCTACTCCATTCTTGCCTTGTTCTTTATGCAGGCAAAAGTTTTCGAAAAACTACCTTCTCGCATAGAACAAATTGTCAAGGATATGAATCTTACATTATTCGATTGTGCTTTTCTTTCTATTTGCGCTGGAGTTGGAGAAGAATTACTTTTTCGTTCTGGGCTACAATATTATTTAGGACCAATTATTACGTCCATTGTTTTCGTTGCAATTCACGGTTATCTCAATCCTTGGAACTGGAGAATGTCATTGTATGGTTTAATCGTCCTACCATTTATTCTCATCATTTCTTACGGGTTTGAAACCTATGGTTTATGGTTCAGTATATCCGCTCACTTTTCTTACGATTTAGTGTTGTTCATTATCATATCCGAAAGCTGGAAGAAGAAAGAAACTATTTCTTACTAAAGCTTTTGAATCACTTGGATACTATTTTCTCCGTTCTTAAACAGAATGATTAGTTGGTAGTTACCAGTAGGAAATTTTTCGATATTTAAAGTTGTCTTTTTAGACCTTTTTAGTTGCTTCCCGGAAGAATCAATCATAATAATTTCATCAATAAGCCTTTCTGCTTCGACATGAATTACATTCTTTGTAGGATTTGGATAAATACGGACTTCATTATCTATAATCGTTTCATCAATACCCAAGGTTGTACATTCTAATGCTCCTAATAATCCTCCGTCCCAAAAATGATCGAATTGAGTACAGTGAATCAGAACATAATCAAAGTCATTGATACCAATACCAGCCGGCACGTTTAATATTTGAGCTCCACTACTTGCGATTGCTCCTACCAAAACATTGGTGTTGTTCACATTGGTCGGAGAAGTATCACTAATTGCCAAATACAAATCTAAATCCGGCCCATCAGTTGTAGAAAAATCACTGGACAGAATAATGGTAAAAATTCCAGCAGAATCTTGAAAGGTAGCTGTACCTTGCACTAAATAGTCTCCTGAAGTCGCTCCGAAATCAGTTACTGTTCTTGTACAAATAACTTGTGTATTACCGAGGTTAACGGTAATTATAAAAGCAAATGAAATAATAATAATATGTCGAATCATAAATAGGTGTTTTTTTAGATTAGACGAGGTAGTTTATAATCCTTACAGAGGGTGTTTATTTTTCACGATAGAATGTGGGAGTTTGAATGAAATGAAAGGTCCGAGATGCACCACGAAGTAGCACCGAAGCTAATCTCTAACTAGCGGGGAAGACCTTATACCCCTTTTTTTTTGAGCGAGTTTTACATTGACAACGTTAAAATCGTTCATTTTCGCTACCTTTGAAGTGCTAATAACCAATTTACAACAACAATTAACATCATAAATTATGGATACTTCTATTGAACTTAAAAAATATCAAATCATGGAATATCTTATGACGATTTCAGATTTAAAGCTTTTGGAAAAAGTAGAAAAGATAATTACTGAAGGTGGTAGTATGTCTAAAAAAGAAATGCTTACACGTGCTTCTATTTCAGAACAACAACTCAAAGATGGTAATTACAAAACAAACTCTCAAGCTAAAGAAAGACTGTCTAAATGGATGAAGTAAAGATTATTTGATCTGACTTCTCACTAGATAGAATTGAGGATGTCGCTATCGATTTAGAAAAAGAATCACTTACTGCTGCTCAAAATGTTGTGACCGCTATATTTAACAGACCTGAACAACTCAAAACACAACCACTCTCTGGAGCTACAGAACCATATTTAAAAGAACTTGACCTCGGACATTGATTCTTATTAGCATACAGCTACAAAATTATTTATAGGATGATTGACGAAAGCACTGTTTACATCACAGATGTATTCCCTACAAAAAAAGACCCTAAGAAAATTAAAAACAGAGCAAAAGAAACAAATGTAAGGTAAATTGCTTACAGTCCGAGATGAAATCTCGAACCAGCGGTATGGTTTGTTATTCGTGCGCTAGCGGGGGATTTTTTATTTTATAGTTTAACGTTAAGAGTATAATGCCAGAATTGGATAATAAAATAACAGTTACTAGTATGATAAGATTATCTTGATAACTATACAGGAATTGTCTAAGTGTGCTTGTAACTAATGTAAATGGCATAACAAAACTCAGGAAAAGGGCGAAAAGATTCGTTAGTATATTTTGGAGCCTGTTTCTATTGGTCAGCAATGGCAGAACAACGCTAACATACAACGTTGAAACTAGAAGCATAATCCCGTACCATATGACAAACGAATTATCTCTATTAGTTAAAATAAAATTACTGTTTTCATAGAAGGTGAAATCTATAAAATATACGACAGAGAAAAAGTTTATTTCAAAAAACCATAGTATCAATATCGACATCACTATGTTTCCAATTATTTTTTTTATTCTATAACTGAATATCATTGCCCCCATTTACGCGTTTTAAAGATTCTTGTGACTTTTTAAGAGGTTTTGTGAGGTTGCCATGAATAAATTTAGCTGCCTTTTTTAAATCTGGAACCTTTTTATTAATTTCAATATCTTTTTTTACATTGTCTAAAATGGTCGAACCAAAATTGTCTTGAATCCAATTCAAAGCATCTTGTTGACTAGCTTCATTGTCTTCAAAACTACCACCAAACAATACAGTGGCTGCACCAGTTCCCTGTTTAAACTTTTCACCTCCTACAATAAACGTCCATGCACTGCTATTACCGTCATCGATTATTTCTTGTAAAGTCCATCCAGATTCTATATAAATTTTTGAGATAGATGTAATAGCAGAAGTTTTTGTGTCATAAAGTATAGTCGATATTTCTTGAGTCCTAATAGTTTGTAACATTGTTTTTCCATTAATGTTTACAATTTCTGCAACTTTTTCAGTTGTAACTAACTGTCTACTATAGACATCGTAGCCTAATACAGGTGGAGTATCACCTCCACCAACTGGATCCCTAGCTTCATTAAGCCAAATAACAGCTGTGCCAAAATTTTGAGAAGCTTGATTGTCTTTCCGTTTATTTGAGAATGTTGTTCCTGAGAATAAATTTTTTCCTAATCGGAAAGTTCCTTTGTTGATGTACGCTTGGCATTTCGCTTCCCAAAAACCATCACTAGATAGCTTTATGGATTCTAGCCCTTCTAATTCAATAGCATTTATAAGTACATTCTCACTAAAAGCGTAAGGGCTATTCCATGGGTAAGAGGAAGTCAACGGGTCAACCGCAAAGAACCTCCCCACTCTCGGGTCATGCATTCTGTACTTATAATTAATGCTATTTCCTTTGCCCTTCACCTCGTCATCTCGTTCTTGATTTTGGAACGAATACCTGTAAAATGCAGATTCTTGCGTTCTCCCGTCTAGTTGCACACCAAAGGGGCTATAATCACTAAAAACAACCACATCTACTGTGTAACAATCAACTGTTTTACTATTATCTCCTCTTTGCACAACCTCAATATACAAAAAATCCCGTTTATCATCTGATAAACGGGATTTTCAATAAGTACTTTCGTGTTAACCACCAAAATCATCGAAGCGAACGCTCTCTTCAGGTACTCCCCAATCGTCGCACATTTTAATAACTGCTTGGTTCATCATCGGTGGACCACAGAAATAAAACTCAATGTCTTCTGGAGCATCGTGCTTCTTCAAGTATTCATCAATAACAACTTGGTGAACAAATCCAGAGAAACCATCTCCTGATTCATCATCGATGTCTTTCTTAGCTACCCAGTTATCCGATTCTTGTGCATCAGAAAGTACAAGGTAAAACTTAAAGTTCGGAAAGTCTTTCTCCAAATCACGGAAGTAGTGAATGTAGAACAATTCTGCTCTAGAACGACCACCGTACCAGTAAGAAACTTTTCTTCCTGTCTTAATTGTTTTAAATAATTCATATAAGTGAGAACGCATTGGAGCCATTCCTGCACCACCACCGATGTAAAGCATTTCTGCATCCGAGTCGTTGATGAAAAATTCTCCATAAGGTCCTGAAATAATTGCTTTGTCTCCTTCTTTCAAGTTAAAGATATAAGAAGAGGCAATTCCAGGATTCACATTCATCCACGTATTTCTATCTCTATCAAAAGGCGGAGCAGCAACACGAACATTCAACATTACTCTACGTCCTTCTGCTGGATAAGAGGCCATTGAGTATGCACGAACTACTTCTTCGTCATTCTTCATCACCAAATTACGCAATGCAAATGGTCCTTCTTCCCAATCTTTTACAAACTTATCTGGCTCTCCTGGATGATCTTGAGGATGTGCCGTTACATCCATGTCAGTGAATTTTACCTCACATACTGGAATCTTAATCTGGATATAACCTCCAGCTTTGTAATCCATGTCTTCAGGAATCTCAACAATAAATTCTTTGATGTAAGTCGCTACGTTGTAATTAGACACAACCGTTGCTTCCCATTCCTTGATACCGAGAATTTCTTCTTCGATTTCAATTTTCATATTCTCCTTCACTTTCACTTGGCACCCCAAACGTTTGTGAGCAGCAATTTCTTTTCTAGAAAAGTGAGGTTCCTCTGTTGGGAGAATTCCTCCACCACCTTCTAATACATGGCAAGTACATTGAACACACGTTCCACCACCACCACAAGCAGAAGGTAAAAAGATTCCATTGTTACCAAGTGTACTCAACAGCGTTCCACCACCGTCAACTTCTAAAATACGTTCTCCGCCATTGATGTCTATCGTAATTTTTCCTGCTGGAGAAAGTTTTGCTTTGACAAACAAAAGCATTCCTACCAAGATCATTACGACTACTAAAAAGACTGCAATTGCAATTCCTACAGTTAATCCCATTTTTATAACGATTTATATGTGTTAGTATTTGTTGTTTGCGCCATTCCATTATTGATTGGTGCTTCGATTGATGTGCTTTTTGGAGCTTCATCAGCTGGTTTTTCAGAACCGTATTTAATTCCCATAAAGCTCATGAAAGCAATTCCCATTAATCCTGTAATGATGAATGTAATTCCTAATCCTCTTAATGGAGCAGGAACATGCGAGTAACGAATCTTCTCACGAATAGCTGCAATGGCAACAATTGCGATAAACCATCCAATACCTGAACCTAGTGAGAATGCTGTTGCATCCAAAATAGTTGAGTACTGACGATCTTGCATAAACAATGCACCACCTAAGATAGAACAGTTTACAGCGATTAACGGTAAGAAGATACCCAATGCACCATAAAGTGCAGGAGCAAATTTCTCTACCAACATCTCTACCAACTGAACGATGGATGCGACTACGGCAATAAACATGATGAATGAAAGGAAGCTTAAATCAATTTCTGCCAAAGATGGGTCTAACCATTCTAAAGCGCCTTCTTTCAACATATAGTTTTCTAGCAAGTAATTGACAGGTACAGTTACCACCAATACGAAGATAACGGCTGCACCTAATCCAACTGCAGTTTTTACGGTCTTAGAAACGGCCAAATAAGAACACATTCCTAAGAAGTAAGCGAAGATCATATTTTCAGAGAAAATCGCTTTAATGAATATATCAAATGTACTTTCCATAATTTCTATTTATTTCTTCTTAATGAGTTTCAATTAATTCTTTATTTCTAGAACGTTGCACCCAAATGATGATACCAACGATAATCAATGCCATTGGAGGCAAAATCATCATGTTGTTGTTCATGTAGCCCATTGCATACAATCCTGTTTCTTCTCCTGGCAAAGAATTTCCGAAAATTTGGAATCCTAGTAAAGTTCCTGATCCGAATAACTCTCTAAATACAGCTACTAGAACTAACAATCCTGCATAACCTAAACCGTTACCAATACCATCCATGATAGAAGGCCAAGGTTTGTTTGCCATTGCAAATGCTTCAAAACGTCCCATGATAATACAGTTAGTGATAATCAACCCAACGAACACGGATAATTTTTCCGACACATCTGGCAAGAATGCTTTCAGCACCTCATTTACGATGATTACCAATGCTGCAACAACTACCAATTGTACAATAATTCTAATTCTAGATGGAATTAAGTTTCTCATCAAAGAGATGATTAAGTTACCTAATACCAAAACAAACAGTACCGCTAATCCCATTACAATACCTTGCTCAACTTGAACAGTAATTGCCAATGCAGAACAAATTCCTAATACCTGAACTGTAACCGGGTTATTATCCGTTAAAGGATCTGTAACCAGCGCTCTATTCTTCTTTGAGAATAATGGTTCGCTCGGCGCTTTTGATTTAACTTCTTCGCTCATATCAATTACTTTTTAAGTGTATTAAAGTAAGAAACGTAAGGTTTCAAACATCTATTTACCATTTCTTGAACCCCTACTGATGTAATCGTTCCACCAGTGATTCCATCGACTTTTTTTGGTTCTGTTCCAGAATTATTTTTCACAATTTCGAATTTCGTTGCTACTCCATTCTCATCAGAAATCTCTTCATCTAACCATCTATTCACAAAGAAAGGTTGTGTGATTTCAGCACCTAAACCTGGCGTTTCACCTTTATGACCGAAAGAAGCACCTAAAATGGTTTTCATATCTTCTCCCACACTGATGTTTCCCCAAATTGGTCCCCAAAGTCCGTTTCCAACAACTGGAATCACGTACATTGTTTTTCCGTCTTTCTCACAGATGAATAAAGGATAATTCTTATCCGCTTCAGCCAATGTTTTATCTCTACGTTCTTTCTTAATGTCGACATCAAATGCCTTAACACCATCTTTCAAGCTTCCGTTCATGTCCAAAACAACAGCATTGTCTAAATCAACGTACTTGTCAAACTCTTCCGAAGCATTTCCCCTGTTAATGCTATCCATCTCCATTGGAGTTAGCATTGCAGAAAGAATTTCTATCTTCTTCTTTACAATCTCGTTCTTCTTTTGCATTGGCTTTAGTCCAATTGACAACATCGCGAGGATGGTACCAACGACAACTACCAACACGACTGCAAAGCCGAGTGTATATCCGTTACTATCTTTATTAATTGCCATAATTAAGTTGTTTTAAGTCGTTTAAGTCTTCTTTTGATGTTCGCTTGAACTACGTAATGGTCAATGATAGGCGCCATAACGTTCATGAATAAGATTGCCAACATCACTCCTTCTGGATAAGCAGGATTCAATACACGAATCAAGATAGCTAACATACCACCAATTAAACCGTAAATGATTTTACCTGTTGCTGTTTGCGAAGCTGTAACAGGATCCGTTGCCATAAATACAGCACCGAAAGCAAAGCCTCCTAAAGCAATGTGATACAATGGCGGAAGCATGATGTAATCATTTCCTCCAACAGCATTCATTAATAACCCCATTAGTAAACCACCTGCAAAGAAAGATGCCATGATTCTTAAAGAACCTATTCCTGTGATTAATAAGATAGCGGCACCTATTAAAATAGCAATAACTGAAGTCTCACCGATAGAACCCGGAATGTATCCAAAGATTGCATCTGAAAGCGAATAGTTATTCGTGAAAGTTTCTAAGTTTTCAAAAACAGGTTTTTCCGACATAAAAGAAGCAAGATCTCCTAACGCCGTTGAACCAGTAAAACCATCAACATCAGTATTTTCTGCACCTGCCATCCAAACTTTGTCACCTGACATTGATGTTGGGTAAGCAAAGAATAAGAAAGCTCTAGACAATAAGGCAACATTCAGAATGTTCATTCCAGTACCACCGAAAATTTCTTTTCCAATGATTACCGCAAAAGCAGTTGCCACACCTACCATCCATAACGGAACATCGGCAGGCATAATTAAAGGAATCAATATCCCTGACACTAAGAATCCTTCGTGTAAAGAATGTCCGTTTTTCATTCCGAAGATAAATTCGATTGTTAAACCAACTCCGTACGAAACAACAATCAATGGAAGAACAACTATCAAACCAGCGATCATTTTATCTCCACCATTTGACCAGAAATCTAAACTTCTATCACCTGCTGCTGCAACCATTTCCCAATGTCCAGTATTGTAAATACCAAATAAAAGGCAAGGAAGCAAAGCAATGATAACTGTCATCATTGTTCTTTTCAAATCGACACCATCTCTGATGTGAGCACCTTTACTCGTTACGTGAGCAGGAGTAAAAGCTAAAGTCGTAAACGACTCAAATATTGGATTCCATTTTTCAAGCTTCCCACCTTTGGCAAACTTAGGTTCCATTTTATGAACTATATTTTCTAAGAATTTCACTGTAATTTATCTTTAATTTATATTACATGCACTCTTCCGCAATCAGGTCTAAACCTTGACGGATTTTATCTTGAATATCTATCTTCGAAGTACAAACGTACTCACACAATGCAAAATCTTCTGGCGCTACTTCGTAGATACCTAAATTTTCCATTCCGTCAATATCATCTGTAATTGCAGCTTTTGCTAATTGCATTGGAAGAATGTCAAAAGGGAATACCTTCTCCATCTCTCCTGTAACAACAAAAGCTCTTTCTTCTCCATTGGTATTAGTATCCAACGTAAATAACTTTTTCTTTGGTAAAAGGTAAGTAGGAAATAAACGAGAATTAGAGAATTTATCAAATCCTGGTCCCATCCATCCTTTTGTAACCACAAATTTCAATTGGTTTCCTTCTGGAATCACTGTGATTTGGTTAGAATAGAATCCTAAATGTCCATCTTGAGCAATTTTATCACCCGTCAACACATTTCCGCTGATTACACGAACGTTATCAGAAGTAATTTGACCTTCTAAAATTCCAGCAACATTTGCACCTTGAATTACTTCAACGTATGCAGGGTCTTTTATTTCAGAACCTGTAACAGCAATTATTTTCTTTGCAGAATAAACACCGTTTAAGAAGTAACTTCCAATGTTTGCAACATCTTGTGCATTCACCGTCCATACGAACTCCCCTTTATTAACAGGGTCTATGTGATGGATTTGCGTACCAACATTCCCTGCTGGATGCTTCCCTGAAATCGTATTCAACTCAACTCCTTTTGCTTCTTTAAAAGTTGCATCAGCAGGAAGTTTCCCGTTCAATGTTAAATGAACCTTACCTGAAGTTAACTTTGCTAAAGCATCAAGTCCAGCTTGAAACTCTGCATTCTTCCCATGAAGAACGAAGTCCATATCTGG